>NZ_CP071869.1:918750-1225000 GCF_017569185.1 Polaribacter cellanae
TTCCTTTCCTCGAACAATAGGACGAATATAATCCTTTTGAATGCTTACAATTCTATCTTTGATTTTTTCTCCTGTATCAAAATGATCTTTTTGTTGTTTGTAAATCCTTTGAATTGTATTTATTCGCTTATAATACAAAGCTATAAACTCAATATTGTGATTTTCTGACAACTCTTTTTCAAAGTTGATAAATTTACTTAACAGATTGAGTAAACCTCGGGTTAATGAAATACGTTTCGACTTGGTTTTTCTTCGCATTTTACTAAATCCTTGATAACGTTTTTTCCACTTGATATATTTACTTCTAATCATTTTAACCCCTAATATAGAGCAGGTTTTACGTAATTGATTGTACAACCAATGAACCGACTCCCAAAGTAATTTTTGGATGCTAGGGTAACGAACTTCACTTTCATAACAAGTAGCATCCATTACAATTTGATTGGGGTTTTCAATTTCGTTTTTCCAAGAGTTGAATAGAATTTTTTCTATGGAATTAATATCGAGTTTCTCTGCTAATTCACAACGTATTTGGCTCACTATTTTATAGTTTGTTAAGCGTTCAAAACCTAGTTCTATATCACAGAAAAATTGATAGTCTAAATTCGAGTTTAGTTGCTCAATCAATTTTCTATCTGAACAATTAGCATAATGTTTTAAAAACATTAAACCTAGTCTTCCTTTAGGACTAAAAAGATAGTTTCTCCCTTTTGATTGTTCAGAAATACCAAAAGAGCTAACTAAATCATTCCAAGGAATTGCAGAGTAGATTTTACCTAAATCTCCCTCTAAAAATCGCGCATAATGAGCATCATAATTCTCGCTGAGGGGAAAAAATTGAAATGCGGTGTTGCATTTCAGAAATTCTTCGTACTTTCATAATTATCGAAATTAAAACCCCGTTTTTTGCCTATATTGGCCATTTTCGGGGTTTATTATAGCTACAAAATACAACAAATCCCTCGTAAAAACAAGGGATGCGTTGTTTTATGAAAGTGCCTAAAAAGCCAATTCCATAATATAGACTATTCTTTCTCTGCCATTCATTTTGCGATATTATGTTTCTTTGTTTTCCTTAAATTAATGCTCTTCTTATTTCAGGATAGTTTCCATAACTTGAGGAAGATATTTTAAATTTGAAATCATCTCCAAATAAAGTCAAATCTTTCCATTCCATATATTCAATTTCGTGCTTAAATTTCGCATTTTGTTTTTTTATTTCATTATACGATTTTATTTCGGACAAGTAAATAGCTTTCTTTTTAAAACCAAACAAAGATTTAAAAATTAATTTTTCCTTTGTTATTTCAAGAATGTCATAATTTATCAAATTGTAAATTGAAGCAATTCCCAAAAATAAAAAAGGAATACTTACGAAAAGAATTCCAAGTTTTTCCATTGCAGAAATTGTGAATTTTATTCCAAAAAAAGTGTAAACAATTGCTCCTAATAAAAGGATTAAAATATTTGAAATCTTAATTTCAGATTTAATAAATTCGTTCTTTTTCATTAATGGGTAAGATTGGTTTTAGCTTACAGGTAACTGGATGTTATAAAGCAAATTACAACAAATGGCTTTAGCCAAAATACGCTTATTATATAAAAACTTGTTACCATTGCAATTGAATTATTTCTTTAAATTAAAACTGATTATTATATTGAAAAATCACTAATTCTCTTCTCTATTTACCAAATCCATAGAAAATGCAGGCAAACAAATGGCTAAATATTCGCATTCTTCTTCAAAAGGATTGGAATATTGAACTCTAGTGTTTTTATTGATTTTTATAGATTGTCCCGCTTCTAAAACCACAATTTCATCATCGATAATAAATTGTTTTTTGCCTTTAATGATGTAAGTATATTCATCGAATTCTGGGGTTTGAAAAGGTTCGCTCCAACCAGAAGGTGCCACCATGTGTGCAATGCTTATTTGAGAATTTTTATCGGTTGCATTGCCAAAATGTTCTTCTATTAATTTACCATCGGTTGTTGGAACCACAAATGGCGATTTTTGAATTTTGTAGTTTTTTTCCATAATAACTAATGATTACAAAGAAAGTCCAAGGTTTTATGAAAAATCCCGAATTTATTATAAAATCTTAATAATATAAAAACAAAATCCCGCTAAAAAAGTGGGATTAGTTCAACTTACAATTTTTAATCATTGCTTCGCAATATTTAAAAAATGAGTTTCACTAATTAAACCAAACAATTAATGATTTTATTTTCGCTAAATCTGGTATTTGTTGTAAACTAACTTTTTGTGTGCTAAAGCTTTTAAGTCCTAATTCTTCTTTATCAATCGCAATTGTAATGTTATAATCGTTTATAAATAAAGTCGCAGAAGAAATGGTAGATTCTATTCTGTTGATGTTGTTATTGTTGTTAATTTCTGCAAAACTAGAGTTTAAATTAATGCCAGATTCCGTTTTGAAACGAGAGTCGTGAATTTCGACACTTTTAATCGTAGAAACCGAATCTAATTGTTCTTTTGGAACGACTGTTAAAATGTGCTTTCCTCCTTTTTCGAAGATTAAATACTCATCATCATCCTGAAAATA
This sequence comes from Polaribacter cellanae, assembly GCF_017569185.1. Classification (NCBI taxonomy): domain Bacteria; kingdom Pseudomonadati; phylum Bacteroidota; class Flavobacteriia; order Flavobacteriales; family Flavobacteriaceae; genus Polaribacter; species Polaribacter cellanae. The sequence goes on from NZ_CP071869.1 coordinate 921,315, forward strand.
ATCGTCTCCTAAAGCACCTTCGCTTAAATTTTTAACAATAGAATCGTTTTTAAATAAATTGTCTAAATCTTTAATGGTGGTTTTTGAAGTGATGTAACCAACTTTACCTTTTTCGATTTTGTATTTATCTCCTCCACTACAGCTGATTATAAATATTGAAACTAGAATAAGTGCGATTGTTGAAAGTTTGTTTTTGATCATTGCTGAATATATTTTTCGTTTATAACGTTTTTTTTTCGATTTTGTTATTTTAATACTTTTTTTAATATTCCAAATGCGGCTCTAATGAATGTGGCACTTGTTAGTACTTTTACAATTGGATTTTGCCTTGTGCTTCTTCGAGAATACGTTCTTCTGCTTGTTTTTTCTTCTCTTCTTCTCTCTTCTTCTCTCTCCTTTTCTCTTTTTTCTCTTTCTTTTTCTTCTGCAGCTTTTTTAATAGCTTTTTCTTCTGCTAAATTAATATTTTCAATTTTACTATTTAGCATTTCGTAAGCACTTTCTCTATCTAAATCTTGATTGTATTTATGGATTAATCTCGAATTATCGATAACTTGTTTTAACTCTTTGTCTGTTAAAACATCCATTCTACTCATTGGCGCACGCAACATCGTTCTTGCCAAAGGTGTTGGAATTCCTTTTTCATTTAAAACAGAAACAAATGCTTCTCCAATTCCTAATTTTGTTAAAACTTCTTTGGTATCGTAATAATTAGAACTTGGATAATTTTCAGCAGCCAATTTAATTGCTTTTCTATCTTTTGCAGTAAATGCCCTTAATGCATGTTGCACTTTTAAGCCTAATTGTGCCAAAATATCCTCTGGTACATCTTTTGGATTCTGAGTTACAAAATACAACCCAATTCCTTTAGAACGAATTAATTTTACAATACTTTCTATTTGATTTAATAATGCTTTGGAAGCTTCTTCGAAAACCAAATGTGCTTCGTCTATAAAAATAATGAGTTCTGGTCTTCCTGAATCTCCTTGTTCTGGAAAAGTTTCGTAAACCTCTGCCAATAATTGCAACATAAATGTCGAAAACAATTTTGGTTTGTCTTGAATATCCGTTAAACGCAAAACAGAAATAACTCCTCTTCCATCTTCGTCTACTCTTGTTAAATCTTCTACTTCGAAAGATTTTTCTCCAAAAAACAAATCTCCTCCTTGCTGTTCTATCTCTATAATTTTACGCAAAATTGCGCCTGTAGAAGAAGATGAAATTCGCCCATATTCGTTCTGAATTTCTTCTTTTCCTTCGTTTGTAACATAATGTAAAACTTTTTTGAAGTCTTTAATATCTAATAATGGAAGTTTATTATCATCGCAATATTTAAAAATAATGGCAACAATGCCACTTTGCGTTTCCGATAAATCTAAAATTCTTGATAATAGTACAGGTCCAAATTCCGAGACTGTGGCACGCATTTTTGTTCCTTCTTGTTCCGAAATTGTTAAAATTTCTATGGGAAATTTTTTTGCTTCAAAAGGCAAACCAATTTTTGCGTGACGTTCATCTATTTTCGGATGCCCTGGACTTGGTTGTGCCAAACCTGATAAATCTCCTTTAATATCCATTAACAAAACCGAAATTCCTTTTTCGGATAAATTCTCCGCTAAAACTTGTAATGTTTTGGTTTTTCCTGTTCCTGTTGCTCCAGCTATTAAACCATGTCTGTTTAAGGTTTTTAGAGGAATTTTAACCAATGCATCTGTAATGGTTTCTTCGCCCAACATTGCTGCACCTAATTCTATAAAATCGCCTTTTGTTTTGTAACCATTGTTTATATAGTCGAAAAAATTTTCACGCTGACTCATTTAATACTAAATTTTGATAAAAATAATCAAAGTTTAATTGTTAGGAAATAATTTTATGTGTTTGTTTCGTGATAAATCGAAAACCTTGAAGTTTCTTCGGTTTTTTTTAGAAGTTATTTCACAGAGTTTCACAAAGAAGAGTAAGGGATTCACAAAGAAAAATTAAAAAGTTTTTTTCTTGAAAAAACTAAAAAAGCTAATTTATCCAGCTCTTAAAATCCTTTACGCGCTCTCTACTTACAATAATTTCGGTTTCATTATAAGAATTCAAAATTAATTTTAAACGTGAATTTGAATACGCAATAATGTCTTTTATAAAATTGATGTGAACTATAAAAGTTCGGCTGGCTCTAAAAAATTGTTCTGGATCTAACTGTTCTTGCCAGTTTTCTAAAGAATGGTCTAATAAATAATTTCTATTTTCTGAAGTATGAATATATGTCGATTTATTTTCACTGTAAAAGCACTCAACCTCATCGATATTTATAATTTTTATATGCTGGCCAACCTTGATCGAAATTCGTTTTTTAAATTTTCTATCAACCGGGTTTATTAGTAATTTACGAATGTCGTCTAAATTTACTTGCACATCTGTTTTTGTAGGTTGATGTTCTTTAAATTTATCAACTGCTACTTTTAATTCGTCTTCATCTAAAGGTTTTAACAAATAATCGATACTATTTAATTTGAACGCTTTTAAGGCATATTCATCATAAGCTGTTGTAAAAATAATGGCTGATTTTACATCAATTTCTTCGAAAATTTCAAATGATAAACCGTCTGATAATTGAATGTCTAAAAAAATTAAATCTGGATGCTCGTTGTTCTGTAACCAATTTAAAGATTCTTCTACAGAATGTAACATTTGCTGGACTTCAATATCTAAAGCGCCCAACATTCTGTTTAATCTTCTTGCGGCTGGTTTTTCGTCTTCGATTATTAGTACGTTCATTAATTTAGTTGTTGGTTGATGGTTTGTGGTTAATGGTTGATGGTTGATGGTTTGTGGTTGATGGTTGATGGTTTGTGGTTTGTGGTTAATGGTTGATGGTTTGTGGTTAATGGTTAATGGTTAATGGTTAATGGTTAATGGTTAATGGTTAAAAAAATATTATTTATAAATTTTGAATTTGAAACTTTGAGCTTTATAACTCTGCAACTTTATAACTCTGCAACTCTGCAACTTTAAAACTAAAATACAAAACTATTTTTTCATCATTTCTTCAATCTTTCGTTGTTCCCAATCTTTGCTAAAAATTTTGGGAGCTCCAAAAACCAACAATCCATGAATTATTAATCCAACTCCCCACCAAAAGAAGAAATTATAGTTGCTTACATCTGTAAACGCATCTATTACTGATTCTCCACGATCTATATCTTTATAAATTCTTCTTCCAATAAAGAACAAATTAATAATTAAATAGGCAGAAAAGTGTTTGTAGAATTGTTTAATTTCATGAATTCTCTTTTTAACTTTCTTATATTTTTCTACATCGAAATCTCTTTCCATCTTCTTAATTGTTTGTTTTTATTATTTTTATTTCCATTTATCGATAAAATCTGCTTTCTTTCAAAACTATTAATTATTCTTGTTCATAATTTCTTTAATTTTTTGTTCTTCCCAATCATTACCCAAAAAAAAGCGAAAACCGAAAATTTTAAAAGTATGAAAAAATAATCCTATTCCCCAAACAATCCAAACTCCATACAATCCAAAATCAGAAAATATTGTTTCAAATGTTCTGTTTTCTGAAATTCCTTCAATAATTTGAGCACCACTCAAAAATAAATTTATAATTATATAAGTTACTAAATGCCAATAATATCCTTTTAACTCTTCAACTCTTTTTTTAGCCCGAATGTATTTTTGTTCTTGTAAACGATTGTTTGCTTCCATTATTAAAACTTATAATCATCCATATATTTTTCAATCTTCTTTTTCTCCCAATCTTTTCCGAAAAATAGGTTCGTTCCAAAAACTCCTAGCCAATGGAAAAACAATCCTATTCCCCAAAAAAACCAAGTAGAATAGGTTCCAAAATGAGTAATTGCTTCTTGAAAATTGTATTCGTTATCGCTCGTTAATCCGTAAATAATAATTGCGCTGATAAAAATATTTACAAAGATATAAACCGCTAAATGAATGTAAAAACTTTTTATTTTTTCTACCCTTTTCTTTGCCAATAAATATTTATGCTCTTCTGTAAAACTACTTCTTGAATTATCTATTCTTTTCATTTTCTTTCATTATTTGTTTAATTTTTTTCTCTTCCCAATTATTTCCTAATCCGAATTTAGAAAACCCAAACACTTGCACCCAATGTATGGCTACTGAAAATAACATTCCAAATGCGGCCAACCAGAAAAAGTGAAAATTTGGCACAAATAGTAAGTTAACAGTTATTACTATGGGTAATGCAAATATCATTACCACTAAATGCATATAGAAATCTTTTATTTCTTTTACTTTCTTTTTAGCTTTAAGATATTCTTGCTCTTGTAAATATTTATCTTCCATTTTAATTGTATTTATCGTTTCTATTTTTCTCCATTATTTCTTTTATCTTTTTTTCTTCCCAATTTTTCCCCAAGAAAATAGTGTAATTATTCACTTCTAAAAAATGAAAAGTTAAACCTATTCCCCATCCAAAAACAGCAAACCAAAACCATTGGAAGTTTGGAAAGAATTTTAAATTGATAAAGATTAGAAACGGAATTACCAAACAGTAAGAAGCTAAATTTTGATAAAATTCTTTCAATTTTTCGACTCTTTCTACTGCTCTAACATATTTGCTGTTTTCTAAATTATCTGGATACATAGTATTCTTCATTTTAATTAAGAGAGGTAAACTTACCTTAAATGTTTTGTTGTTATTTTCTATTTTTACGGCTTTATTCGTAATTAATCCATACCTATCTGCAATATTTTGTAAGCCAACTTTGGTACTTTTTCCTATCGCTTCTTTAGAATTGATGTTGTTTTCTATAATTAGATAATTGTCTTCTTTATAAATACGAATCGTTAATGGTTTAGAGGTGGAAACCACATTGTGTTTCACTGCATTTTCTAATAAAAGTTGCAAAGATAAAGGCACAATTTTCAACTCATTACTATCAATCTTATCTGGAATGTTAAATTTTACAGCATCCTCAAAACGCATTCCTAACAATTCCATATACGTTTTTGCAAATTGTAGTTCTTCTTCAATAGGTACTAAATCTTTGTTTCTTTGCTCTAAAACATATCTGTACACTTTAGACAGTTTTGTGGTAAATTTTTCTGCTTGATTCGGATTTTCTCCAATTAAACTCGTTAAAACATTTAAACTATTAAATAAAAAATGTGGATCTAATTGATTTTTTAAAGATTCGAACTTCGCTGTTTCCGTTTTTGCAACAATTTCTTGTTTGGTAGTTTCTTGGGTCATTGCAAGTTTCCAATTCTTCATAAAACCTCTCGCATGTAAAAAGGTAGAAATCCCTAAAGAAAGAAGAATATAAAATAAATGCGCCCACAAAAACTGACCTTTAAAAAAATTTGAAGAATCTATACCATTTAATACAACAAAAACAACATAATCTATGGCTAAAACAACAGGAACCGTATATAAAATTGTGGTAATTATTCCTGCCCAAACTCTTTGATTTGTTTGTGTTATCCAATCCCATTTTTTAGATAAATAACTGTTTATAAAACCATTACCAAAACCAATACCAAAAGAATACATTCCAGAGATTGCAAAAGTCCAAGCGATACCAACTAATGTTTGTTGCTGAAAAACTATACCAAATAATATTCCAAAAATTATGGTTATTTTTAAACAAATAATCACTCCTTTTTTAATATTTAGTACTGTGTAAACTTCTTGATTTTTCATTCTTTTTTTTTGGAAAATATTCTCCTACTCTATTTTAGCGTAATTTACTAAAATTTAATTTCTAATTTTAAATCTTTATCCTTCAACATAAACTTAGCACCTTCGAAAGTTGGTGGCGCAAAAGCCATTACATTATTCGATGCTCCATAGTCTTCTAAAGGCATTCCATTAGATTTAAAATCCATTTTACCATTGTTATTTTTATCATGGTAACAAGTAATTGCATATTCTCCAGAAGGAACATTTTCGAAAACCACTGTTGTTTTTCCGTCTTTAATTTTACTTTCTTTACCTTGTATTGGCGTTTTCATAAAATTATCTTTATTAAATAATGCAAACCCAACTTTTCCTTTGTCTGAAGTGATGTTATTTATAGTTACAGTTATTTTTTTGTTTTGAGCCGTAATCGAATTTGTAATTGATAACATTGCTACGACTAAAATTGATAATAAAAATTTCATAATATTTTTGTTTAAGTGTTAATATTATTGTTTTTGATTGTACAAAAATGCAACACAATCACACTTTTTAAAAGTAAAGAATACCGAACTGTTTTTTTTGTATACTGAATTGTAAAAAATTCCTACTTATCTTTTAAAAGGCTTAATTAATAAGGTAATAATTATGCGTTTTGCAACGAATTTATGAATTGTAAAACTCATTAAATAACAAGTATTACAAGTTAAGTTGCGAAAAATAAATTTTGTTAATTGCATCCAGCTTTAGCTGGATGTTATAATTAAATTAAACACAAATGGCTTTAGCCAAAATACGTTTAGCTAAAAGCCAACATTTCATTAAAACAGTCTTACTGTGGATTAAAACCCATTAATATTGATTCAATTTTAAAAAAAATGTGAATTCGTGGCAAAAAACTACAACTCCCAAATCTCTAAAATTGAATTAATTCTGATTGTAAATTACTTTTAATAAAATATCAATAATTATAAACTTCTTTTTTTATCAGATTGATAAAAGTGAATAAAAAGTCTTCATTTGTAACAATTGAATCAAAAAATAATATACTTTTACACCATGTTTACTTTAAAAAATAAAACAGCTATTATAGTTCCCAGATTGCGCTTTCGCAGTCAAACTCGCTAATACCTAAAAATTAGCAAACAAACAGGAGAACTATAATTTTTTATTTTTTTATCATGAATTACACAACAAACACCAAAAGCAAATCAACACAAATTATTATTTCTAATAACAATAATTTTGTGCGTCGCTTTTTCTTACCTCGCCCTTTGGGTGTCTAAAAAATTATGGAATTAGGTGAGTCCAATTCCGCTTTTCAAAAACAACAATTTAAGTACAAACATTTTTAAAACATCAATACAATGCAAATTGTAATTGCCAATAAATCGCATAGTATTTATGCAGAAATTATCTGTAAAACTATAGAAGATGCTGCTAAAATTAGAGGAACAGGAATTGCCAAACGAAAACCTGAATACATAACTACCAAAATGGAAAATGGAAATGCAGTTATTGCTTTAGAAGGCAATAAATTTGCTGGTTTCTGTTATATTGAAGCTTGGAGCCATGGAAAATTCGTTGCCAATTCTGGTTTAATTGTACATCCCGATTTTAGAAATATTGGGTTAGCAAAACAGATAAAAAAAGTAGTTTTTGAGCATTCCAGAACCAAATTTCCGAACTCTAAAATATTTAGTATTACAACTGGTTTAGCCGTTATGAAACTAAATAGCGATTTGGGTTACAAACCTGTTACTTTCTCGGAACTTACCAACGACCAATCTTTCTGGAAAGGTTGCCAAACCTGTAAAAATTACGATGTTTTAACAAGAACTGAACAAAAAATGTGTTTGTGTACAGGAATGTTATTCGACCCTAAAAAGCAAAACGAAGAAAAACCAAAAAAGGTGAAAGAAAACGTTTTTAAAAGATTAAAAAAAATAAAACAGAACTTGTTTCTAAAAAAAGATAAAAATGTCAAATAATAAAGGAAAAAAATTAGTAATTGCATATAGTGGTGGTTTAGATACTTCTTATTGTGCAGTAAGTTTATCAAAAGAATACGATGTTCACGCAGTTAGTGTAAATACAGGTGGTTTTTCTGATAAAGAAATTAAAAACATAGAAAGTAATGCGTATAAAATGGGCGTTTCAACCTATAAAAATATTGATGCAGTTGCAACATTCTACAATAAAGTAGTAAAATATTTAATTTTTGGAAATGTTCTAAAAAATAGCACTTATCCACTTTCTGTTAGTGCTGAGAGAATTATACAAGCCATCGAAATTATAGAATACGCAAAAAGTATAAATGCAGCATATATTGCGCATGGAAGTACTGGTGCAGGAAACGACCAAGTTCGTTTTGATATGATTTTTCAAACTTTAGCGCCAAACATTAAAATTATTACACCTATTAGAGACCAAAAATTAACCAGACAAGAAGAAATAGAGTATTTAAAATCGGAAGGAATTGATATGCCTTGGGAAAAATCGAAGTATTCTGTAAATAAAGGACTTTGGGGAACAAGTGTTGGTGGTGTTGAAACTTTAAAATCAGAAAAACCTTTACCAAGTGAAGCATATCCTTCTCAATTAGAAAAAACTGGAGAAGAAAAAGTTACCATCACTTTTAAAAATGGAGAATTCGTAGCTTTAAATGGTGAAGAAAACAAACCTGAAATAAACATTGAAAATCTTAATGAAATTGCCTCTAAATATGCAATTGGTAGAGATATTCATGTTGGCGATACCATTGTTGGTACAAAAGGAAGAGTTGGTTTTGAAGCAGCTGCTGCTTTAATTACGGTAAAAGCCCATCATTTATTAGAAAAACACACGCTTACAAAATGGCAACTGCAACACAAAGAGTATTTATCGAGTTTTTACGGAATGCATTTGCATGAAGGGCAGTATTTAGATCCTGTAATGAGAGATACTGAAGCTTTCCTACAAAGTTCTCAAAAAATGGTTTCAGGAAATGTGGTGGTTACTTTAAAACCCTATCATTTTTCTTTGGATGGAATTATTTCTAACCACGATTTAATGTCGAGTGCATTCAGCACGTATGGTGAAGAAAATAAAGCATGGACAGCTGATGATGCAAAAGGTTTTATCAAAATTTTGGGAAATCAAAATAAAATTTATCAACAAGTAAATAAATAACGATGTTAAAAGTAGGAATTATAGGTGGCGCAGGCTATACTGCTGGTGAGTTAATCAGGCTATTATTGAACCATCCAAAAACGAATATCAATTTTGTGTACAGCACCTCAAATGCTGGAAATAAATTATATAAGGTTCATCAAGATTTAATTGGAAGTACAGAAATTAAATTTTCTTCGGAAATCAATAAAAATGTAGATGTCTTATTTTTATGTTTAGGGCATGGAAATTCAAAAGCTTTTCTAGAGAAAAACTCATTTTCAAATAACACAAAAATCATAGATTTAAGTAATGATTTTAGACTAACTTCTGATAAAAATTTAGAAGGAAAAGAATTTGTGTACGGTTTACCAGAATTACAAAAAGAAGCGATAAAATCGGCTAAATATATTGCAAATCCTGGTTGTTTTGCAACTGCTTTGCAATTGGCAATTTTACCTTTGGCAGCAAACGGATTGTTAAAAAAAGATATTCATATTAACGCTGTAACTGGTGCAACTGGTGCAGGAACTTCGTTGTCTGCAACTACACATTTTACCTATAGAGATAATAATTTTTCGCATTATAAAGCTTTTACGCATCAGCATTTGGGTGAAATAAATCAAACAATACATCAATTACAAAGTAATTATACTGATGATGTTATTTTTATTCCAAATAGAGGAAATTTTTCCAGAGGAATATTTGCAACCGTTTATACAAAGTATAATGGCAGTGTAAACGACGCAAAAAAAATTTATAAAGAATTTTACAAAGATGCTGCTTTTACCTTTATTTCTGATGATGAAATTCACATGAAACAAGTGGTAAACACCAACAAATGTTTACTTCATTTAAAAAAATATGACAATAAACTATTAATTACAAGTACCATCGATAATTTACTAAAAGGAGCTTCTGGTCAGGCAATTCAGAATCTAAATTTACTATTTGGCTTTGAAGAAACAACAGGAATTAATTTAAAAGCGAATTATTTTTAATACTGGTTGATAGTTTTTGGTTGATAGTTTATAGTTAAACCGCCAAAAACCAATAACTAACAACCATAAATCAATATTTATGAAAATAGCAATCATAGGAACAGGAAATTTAGGAAAATCTATTGCGAAAGGTTTAATTACCAACAACGCAATTACCTCTTTATACCTAACCAAAAGAAATTTAGGTGAAATTGAAGAATTTAATGGATACAAAAACGTATTCTTAACCACTGACAATCAAGAAGCTGTAAAAAAATCTGATGTTTTAATATTTGCAGTGCAACCTGCTCATCTTGAACAAATTCTGGATGACATCAAACCAATTTTAACCGAAAAACACGTGTTAATTTCTACAATTACTGGTTTTTTAATTCCTAAAATTGAAGAAAAAGTAGGTGCAGATAAATTTATTATTAGAGCAATGCCAAACACAGCAATTGCCGTTGGAAAATCGATGACCTGTTTGTGTAGCAACGCAAAAGGTGCAAAAAGAATTCAGCTTGCGGAAGCAATTTTTAATAGATTGGGGCATTCTTTGGCAATTCCAGAATCGCAAATGCAAGCAGCAACCGTGGTTTGTGCAAGTGGCATCGCTTTTTGGATGCGTTTAATTCGTGCCACTACTCAAGCTGCAATTCAATTAGGTTTCGATGCTAAAGAAGCACAAGAATTGGCAATGTTTACCAGTGAAGGTGCAGCCAATTTATTAATTACAAATGAAAAGCATCCTGAAGAAGAAATCGACAGAGTTACAACTCCAATGGGTTGCACCATTGAGGGGTTAAACGAAATGGAACATAAAGGTTTAAGCTCTTCTTTAATACAAGGAATGGTGGCTTCTTTTAATAAAATTAGTACTATTAAAAAAGAACAAATATAATGAGCTTATTTAACGTATATCCGTTGTTCAATATCACTCCTGTAAAGGCAAAAGATGTGTATGTTTACGATGAAAATAGTATCAAATATTTAGATTTATATGGTGGACATGCTGTAATTTCTATCGGACATTCGCATCCTAAATATGTAAAAAATATTAGCGAACAAGTTGCAAAAATGGGTTTCTATAGTAATTCTATTCAGAATCCTTTACAAGTTGAATTGGCCGACAAATTAGAAGAATTATCAGGTTGTAAAAATTACGAATTATTTTTATGTAATTCTGGTGCAGAAGCCAATGAAAATGCTTTAAAATTAGCATCTTTTCATACCAATAAAAAGAAAGTTATTGCTTTTAAAAACAGTTTTCATGGAAGAACTTCTGCGGCTGTTGCTGCCACAGATAATCCTAAAATTATTGCACCCATAAACGCACAACAAGAAGTTGAAATTTTAGAATTAGGAAATTTAACTGGTTTGGAAAAAGCATTGGCAAAAAACGATGTTTGTGCTGTTATTATTGAGTTTATACAAGGTGTTGGAGGTTTAGACGAAAGCACAGCCAAATTTTATGAAACTGCTAACAAATTATGTAAAAAATACAATACGTGTTTTATTGCGGATGAAGTACAGTCTGGTTTTGGTAGAACTGGTAATTTTTTCGCATTTCAGAAATTTAATGTCACTCCAGATATTATTTCAATTGCCAAAGGAATGGGAAATGGTTTTCCTGTGGGTGGCATTTTAATTCATCCTTCTATAAAAGCATCTTTTGGTTTGTTAGGAACTACTTTTGGTGGAAACCACTTGGCTTGTGTGGCAACTTTAACAGTTTTAGATGTTATTAAAGAAGAAAAATTAATGGAAAATGCGAAAGAGGTTTCAGCATATTTCATTGAAAAATCAAAGGAAATTCCACAATTAAAAAAATTAAAAGGAAGAGGATTAATGTTAGGGTTGGAATTTGATTTTCCGATTGCAGAATTACGTAAAAACCTAATTTACAATCATAAAATATTTACGGGAAGTGCTAAAAACCCCAATTTAATTCGAGTTTTACCTTCTTTAACAGTTCAAAAAAAACATGTTGATGTGTTTTTTACTGCCTTAAAAAGTGAGTTAAAACAATAGTGAACTAAAACCTCTCGACTGCGCTCGAGAAGACAGCTTTATGCCTGGTCGAGCGCAGTAGAGACCTATTTTTGAAACATGAAAAATTACACACATATAAACGATATCGACAATATCAACTCTTGGATTGAAGAGGCCAAAGCACTTAAAAAAAATCCGTTACAAGATATTGAATTAGGTAAAAACAAAACATTGGCATTGCTATTTTTTAATGCAAGTTTACGAACACGTTTAAGCACTCAAAAAGCTGCTTTAAATTTAGGGATGGATACTATTGTAATGAATGTTTCTGGTGATGCTTGGGGAATTGAATTTGAAGATGGAACAGTTATGAATGGAACTACTGCAGAACATGTTAAAGAAGCTGCAGCAGTAGTTTCTCAATATTGTGATGTAATTGCAATTAGAGCTTTTCCTACTTTAACGGATAAAGAAAGAGATAAAAATGAAGTCGTTTTAAATTCATTTATAAAATACGCTTCTGTACCCATTGTAAATATGGAAAGTGCTACTTCTCACCCATTGCAAGGATTTACAGACGCTATTAGTATTTCAGAAAATAAAACAAAGAAAAAACCAAAAGTCGTTTTAAGTTGGGCACCACATATAAAAGCATTACCTCACGCAGTTGGAAATAGTTTTGTACAAGCAATGCAAAAAATGGATGTTGAGTTTGTGATTGCAAATCCTGAAGGTTATAATTTAGACCCAAAAATCACAAAAGAAACGCCAATTTACCATAATCAAGAGGAAGCTTTAAAAGATGCAGATTTTGTCTACGCAAAAAATTGGAGCTCTTATGACGAATATGGAAAAGTATTAAAAACCGACTTAGATTGGATGATTACCAATAAAAAGATTGGAGATGCAAAGTTTATGCATTGTCTACCTGTAAGAAGAAACGTTGTGGTTGCTGACGAAGTTTTAGATGGAGAAAATTCTTTGGTGATTGAGCAATCAAACAATAGAACTTTTGCAGCGCAATTGGTTTTGAAAAAGATTTTAGAAAATTTATAAATGGCTTTTAGCCTTTAGCTTTTAGCAATTTGCTGCCAAAAGCTAAAAGCTAAAAGATAAAAGCTATCAGATGGAAAAACTATCAATCATAAAAATTGGAGGAAATATTATAGAAGATACAGCTTCTTTAGATGCTTTTCTTAAATTATTTTCGAATTTAGAAGGAAAGAAAGTATTAGTTCACGGAGGTGGAAAACGAGCCACAAGTATTGCCTCAAAATTGGGTATTGAATCTAAAATGATAAATGGACGAAGAATTACTGATGCAGCAACGTTGGAAGTAATTACCATGGTTTATGGAGGTTTAGTCAACAAAAATATGGTGGCAAAATTGCAAGCTTTAAAAACAAATGCTATTGGTTTAACTGGTGCAGATATGAATAGTATTCAATCCGAAAAAAGACCTGTAAAAAAAATAGATTTTGGATTTGTTGGTGATGTAAAAAAAATACATCATACAAATATTAATAAATTAATTCAGGCTGATTTTACGCCCGTTTTTTGTGCCATTACACACGATGGAAATGGACAATTATTAAACACAAATGCAGATACAATTGCAAGCACAATTGCAATTGGCATGAGTAACATTTATGAAACTTCCATTTATTATTGCTTTGAATTGAATGGTGTTTTACAAGATTTTAATGATAAAGAATCTGTTATTAAAAACATAAATTCAGAGAAATACAAACAACTTTTAGAAGATAACATTATTGTAAATGGAATGATTCCTAAAATTGACAATTGCTTTGATGCTTTACAAAACGGAGTAGAAAAAGTACATATTGGAAACACTTCTATGTTCACAAAAGAAAATAATAATTTTACAACAATTACTTTATAAATGGAAATTCAACAATTAACAGAAAATGCGATTTCACTTTTAAAAAGTTTAATTGAAACGCAATCTTTTTCATCCGAAGAAGATAAAACTGCTCTTTTAATAGAAAACTGGTTTAAAACACATAACATTCCTTTTAAAAGAACAAAAAATAACGTTTGGACAACCAATAAATATTTTGATAAAAATAAGCCTACACTACTTTTAAATTCTCATCACGATACTGTAAAACCAAATTCTGCTTACACAAAGGATCCTTTTAAAGCGATTGTTAGTGATGGAAAATTATACGGTTTAGGTTCTAATGACGCTGGTGGATGCTTGGTTTCTTTAATGGCTACTTTTACGCATTTCTATCAGCAAAAAGATTTAAAATACAATTTGGTAATTGTGGCTTCTGCTGAAGAAGAAAGCAGTGGATCAAATGGATTAAATTCTATGCTATCTGTAATTCCACATATAGATGTTGCCATTGTTGGCGAACCAACATTAATGAATTTGGCAGTTGCAGAAAAAGGTTTGGTAGTTTTTGATGCAGTTGTAGCAGGAACTCCGAGTCATGCTGCACATCCAAATAATAACAATTCAATTTACAATTCAATTGAGGTTTTACAATGGTTTAAAGATTTTAAGTTTAAAAAAAGTTCGAAAGCTTTGGGTAATGTAAAAATGACGGTTACACAAATAAATGCTGGTAAACAGCACAATGTAGTTCCAGCGTATGTAAATTTGGTGATTGACGTTCGGGTAAATGACGCGTATTCAAACCAAGAAATTGCAAACATTTTACAAGAAAATTCGCCTTGCACAGAAATAACTCCAAGAAGTTTACGCTTAAATTCGTCATCAATATCCACAGCACACGATTTGGTGAAAGCAGGAATTGCTATGGGAAGAAAAACGTATGGTTCGCCAACATTATCAGACCAATCTGTGTTATCTTGCCAATCTTTAAAATTAGGGCCTGGAGACAGCACACGTTCTCATTCTGCAAATGAATTTATTTATTTAGCTGAAATTGAGGAAGGAATACAAGTTTATATTGAGTTATTAAATAGAGTTATTATAAAATAGTTGATAGTTAATGGTTTTTAGTTGGTGGTTTAAAAACTCCAACCAAAAATCATCAACCAAAAACCAAAAACCAAGAATACATGAAACTTTGGGATAAAGGATTTTCAATAGACAAACAAATAGAAAACTTTACAGTGGGTAATGATCGAGAAATTGACATACATATTGCAAAATATGATGTGCAAGCTTCGTTAGCACACGCCATAATGCTAGAATCTATTGGAATTATTACTGCTGATGAATTGGTAGATTTGAAAAAAGGATTGCAAGAGTTAGCAAAAGATATCGAAAATGGAGACTTTGCTATTGAAGCTTCTTTTGAAGATGTACACTCTAAAATTGAATGGGAATTGACAAACAAATTAGGTGAAGTTGGTAAGAAAATTCATACGGCACGTTCCAGAAATGATCAAGTTTTAGTAGCGCTTCAATTGTATTACAAAGACAACCTAAAGTTGATTAATTCAAAAGTTGAAGTTCTATTTGAAACCTTATTAAATCTTGCTGAAACACATAAAGAAAGCCTTTTACCTGGTTATACACATTTACAAGTGGCAATGCCATCTTCATTCGGGCTGTGGTTTTCTGCTTATGCAGAATTATTAATTGACGATGTGTATATGCTAAATGCTGTAACTAAAGTTGTTGACCAAAATCCTTTGGGTTCTGCTGCTGGTTATGGAAGCTCTTTTCCTATTGATAGAGAATTAACAACCAAAGAATTGGAGTTTGCAACACTAAAATACAATGTGGTTGCTGCTCAATTAAGTCGTGGAAAAAGTGAGCGTTCCATCGCTGCTGCTTTGGGCGGCTTGTGTAATACCATGGCACGTTTTGCCATGGATGTTTGTTTATATATGAGTCAAAATTTTGGTTTTATTTCGTTTCCTGATGAATTAACAACAGGAAGTAGCATTATGCCACACAAGAAAAACCCAGATGTTTTTGAATTGATTCGTGGAAAATGCAATAAAATTCAGGCTTTGCATACAGAAATGGTACTAATTACTAATAATTTACCAACAGGTTATCACAGAGATTTTCAATTATTAAAAGAAAATATAATCAATGCTTTTGAAGATGTAAAAGATATTTTAGACATTTTTAATTATTCGATTCAACAAGTAATTGTAAAAGATATTAATTTGAATGATGAGAAATATCAGCATTTATTTACAGTTGATTCTATAAACAATTTGGTAGTTGAAGGCATGAGTTTTAGAGAAGCCTACCAACAAATTGGCGGACAAGTGCAAGCAGGAACTTATAAAGCAGATTTAGGAAAACAACACACACATATTGGGAGTATTCATAATTTGAGTTTGGATAAGATTGCTGAGAAATATCCAAAGTAGAAATTTGCCATAAATTCACAGATTTTCAAGTGCAAGGAGGTTAAACTCCTTTTTGCTATTTTATAAATCGTATGCTAAATGGATAATTTGGCGGTTCGTTATTACTGGCTTTTATCGCGTTTATAATTGGAAATATTAGGTAGAAAAGTCCAATTACGATTAATCCTATAATTCCTAAACCTAATAATAAAATTAGTGGAATACAGATTAAAATATACAAAAACATAGAAATTCGGAAGTTTAAAATGGCTTTTCCATGAAAATCCATTCCTAAAATTTCGTCTTTTTTTGTGAGCCACAAAACCAATGGCACTATAAAACCTCCTATGCCACTTACGAAATCTAATAATTGACTTATGTGTGTTATTACAAGGAGTTGTCTGTCTTCTTTCATGGTGTTTTTTAATTTTGGTTACACTTATTGGTCGTAAAATTAGTGGTTTTGTTACAAATTTTCGACTAAAATAATACAGAAGTTAAAGATATGTGAATTCGGTTTGAGTTAAAATGAAAATTGTCTGAGGTAAGAAAAAATGCATATCTGCCTTAGTTTTGTAGTGGAAATAATTTAAAACTTTACACTATGAATTATTTAAATATGGAAAACGAAAGAATGTTACCTATTGTTTCGGAGTTGAATGTTTTGTTAGCAGATTATCATGTGTATTATCAAAAATTGAGAAATTTTCACTGGAATGTTTTGGGTAAAAACTTCTTTGAATTACACAGAAAATTTGAGGAAATGTATAACGATACCAGAATTAAAATTGACGAAGTTGCAGAACGAATTGTAACTTTTAGATACCATCCTATTAGCAAATTATCGGATTATATAGAGATTTCAAGAATTAAAGAATCGAGTCCTTTATTGTCGGATACAGAAATGGTGGCTGTACTTATTGACGATCATAGTATTTTATTAGAGCAATTAAATAGGGTAATTGACAAAGCAAACGAAGCGAAAGACGAGGGAACAATCGATTTAATTGGTGCATATATTAGAGAATTGGAAAAATCTACTTGGATGTTAAATGCTTGGTCTAAAGACACTAAAGACGAACTAAACACCAGTTTTGTAGAATAAAATTAAAAAACAAATAAATTTTAAAAATGAATAAAATTGTAGAAAAGTTAGAAGCTTGGAAAGATATATTTCTTAAAAATATACCCAACTTGGCAATTGCATTAGTTGTTTTGGTAATCGCGTATTTCGCATCTAGAGCAATGAATAAAATAGTAAATAAAACGATTGGGAAACGAATTAGCCAAAAATCGGTTAGAGATTTAGTGTCGAGAGTGGCATCTGCAATTACCATCTTAGTTGGTTTGTATTTAGCGATGACCGTTCTTAAATTCGACGATACTTTAAAAACGATTGTTTCTGCGGCTGGAGTTTCTGGTATTGTAATTGGTTTGGCACTGCAAGGAACATTATCTAACACGATTTCTGGAGTAGTTTTATCTTTTAGAAGAAATTTAAATATTGGAAATTGGGTAGAAACAAGTGGATATTCTGGAGAAGTTATGGATATTAATTTGAATTATTTTGTTTTAAAAGAGGCAGATAATAATATGGTAGTTATTCCTAATAAGACCATCTTAGAGAGTCCTTTTAAGAATTATTCATTAACCACAAAAATGAGAATTGCCATTGAATGTGGTGTGGAATATGGAGCGGATTTAGAGCAAGTGGAAGCATTGACGAAAAAAACAATTAGTGCTAATTTTAATCAAGATAAAATTGGTAAAAATGTAGAGTTTTATTATACCGAATTTGGTGATAGTTCTATTAATTTTTTATGTAGATTTTGGGTAGATTCAGAAAATGCATTAGAAAAATTAAAAGCAAAAAGTAAAGCGATTATAGAGATTAAGAAAGCTTTTGATAAAGCAAATATTAATATTCCATTCCCAATGAGAACTTTAGAATTTGTACCAAATAACAAACTGAACTTATCGCAAGTTTCTAAAGAAGAAAAGAAAAAAGAGAAAGAAGAAGAAAGTGTTTATTAATATTTTAATAAACCAAACTAATACATAATTTTTAGTGTATATAAATTTGCAATGATATCCCCCTTGAATTGCTTTGAAAGTCTATCACAAATTGTGGTGGGCTTTTTATTTTTCTGAAAAAATCTTTGCGTATTTTTGTAACATGACACAACAAGACACAATTATCGCTTTGGCAACTCCTTCTGGTATTGGCGCAATTTCTATTATTCGCCTTTCAGGACAAAAATCTATTGAAATTGTAGATCTATTTTTCAAATCTGTAAAAAAGGAAAAATCTTTAAAAAACCAAAAAACACATACAATCCATTTGGGGCATATTATTGATAATGATATTATTATTGATGAAGTTTTAGTCTCTATTTTTAAAAACCCCAATTCATATACTGGCGAAAATGTGGTAGAAATTTCTTGCCATGGTTCTAGTTTTATTCAGCAAGAAATAATTCAACTTTTTTTAAAAAATGGTTGTAGAATGGCTAATAATGGTGAGTTTACCATGCGTGCATTCTTAAACGGAAAAATGGATTTATCGCAAGCGGAAGCTGTTGCAGATGTAATTGCTGCCAATTCTGAGGCAAGCCATAAAATGGCAATTCAGCAAATGCGTGGTGGCATTACCAATGAATTGAAAGAATTACGTGCTCAATTGTTAGATTTTGCCGCTTTAATTGAATTAGAACTCGATTTTTCTGGAGAAGATGTTGAATTTGCAGACAGAACAAAATTTAAAGAGTTAGTTGCAAAAATTACTTTTGTTTTAAAACGATTAATTGATTCGTTTGCGTTTGGAAATGCCATGAAAAATGGAATTCCGGTTGCTATTATTGGTGAACCAAATGTTGGAAAATCGACGCTTTTAAACGCACTTTTAAATGAAGAAAAAGCCATTGTTTCCGATATTGCAGGAACTACCAGAGATGCTATTGAAGACGAAATTATTATAGATGGTGTTGCTTTTCGATTTATAGATACTGCAGGAATTAGAGAAACTTTAGATGTTGTAGAGAATATTGGGATTAAAAAAGCCTATGAAAAAGCGGAAAATGCACAGTTAATTATTTTCCTTATAAATTCGGAAAAGTTCAAAGTTAAAAGTTCTGAATTTAAAGTTGAGATTGAAACCATAAAAAAACGTTTTCCAAATAAACGTTTGCTTGTAATCGCTAATAAAATTGATACGCTTTCAAATAAAGAAGCCACTACTCTATCTTCCGAAATTGAAAACTTAATTCCTTTGTCTGCAAAAAATAAAACAGGTATTGAAGAATTAAAAACAGAACTAACTTCTTTAGTAAATATTGGTGCTTTAAGCAATAATGAAACCATTGTTACGAATTCTCGTCATTTTGAGGCTTTAAATAATGCTTTAATGGCAATTACTTCCGTAAAACAAGGTATCGATTTAGAAATTTCAACCGATTTATTTTCTATTGATATTCGCGAGTGTTTGCGTCATTTAGGTAATATTACTGGCGAATATGATGTTGATAAGGATATTTTGGGGCATATTTTTGGAAATTTTTGTATTGGGAAATGATTTGTTGTCTTTTAGATTCTTTTGGCAAGACTTTATTTTTTTGGGGTTGATAAAAGACTATCTAAAGAAAAATAATATTCATTAATCAGCAAACAACAAATATCTTTTTTCTACTAATTTTTTATACTTTTTTCGCATCTCTTCAGATAAAAAAGATTGTGATATTAAATCTTCTACTTTTGACTGTAATTTTATAAATCTTTTAAAAACAGTTTCAATTTGTTTTATTGTAATTCCCAAATCTAAACCAAAGTCAAAGAAATTCTGCTTTGTTATTTTCTTCTTTTTACCATTTAAAGTTAAAACAAGTTCCTCTTTATCTTCTGGGTTTATAATTGTTACATTTAATAAATAATTAAGAAGGAGATAGAGACCATCCGTAAGAAGTTTTAATCATAGAACAATTAAATTTTCTGAGCATTTTATTATTATGTGTTCATTTTTAACATTTATCTTTTCAGGAATATATGGTGTTAGACTTGAAGTTCCAGCCGTACATGCTGTCATACCCGTTCCTTTACATTCAGTTTGAGTATAAGTACTTGTAAATCCAATAGTTGTTCCACAATTATCTATCATCGTATAGGTCGAACTATTAGTGGTAACATTTCTATACATATATTTACCTTCATTATTTTCTGCATTAGCAATCGATAATTTCATTAAAGAAGGTAAAATAATTTTTTAATCTATCTTAGAAATTGTTATTACATTAAAAAATGTTAAAGATATTATAATTGTGACTCCGAATATTCCTATTTTTTTTCATTTTGTAAAATTCTAAAATTATATTTGATTTAATTTAGACAGTCTAGAAGAAAATACTACTTGTATAGTATTGACAATTTGTTATATTTAATAGCCATTAATAATTAAAGACTACTCACAAGCATTTTTGTATTATTCCGTAGGCGATTGGTTTTAACTACACATTTTACGATACTGTTTTTCAGCAAAAAAATTAATTTCAGGCTTTCTAAAACATTATTCAACACTAAATTTTTATATTTACAAATGTAGAACCGCATATGAACAAATTCTGTCACTTTGCTAATTCTTAAGAAAAAAAATATAAAAAGATTTAATTTACATTTTTTAATACTCTATTCCATTGAAATTTATCTTGATAATTAGAATATAGAACATATTGCACTTTACCAATAATATTTTCTTCAGGGACGAAGCCCCAAGCTCGAGAGTCTAAAGTTCCATTTCTATTATCTCCCATCATAAAATAATAATTCTGCTTAAAAGTATAAGTAGTAACTTTTTTATTATCTATATAGAAAAAAACCATTGGTTTTTGTTATATTACAGTTCTCGGAGCTGTTAATAGCTTTTCTATAAAATTCAAAATTTTCTTCATTTATTACTATTTTCATCCCTTTTATAGGCACAGTAACTGGTCCCATATTATCAAATGTCCATTTTAAATTAGGTCGCTTTACAAACATTTTTTCATTTGTAATTGTGTCACTTATTAGACTTGTAGAATATATTTGATTTTGTTCTTTAAGGTAATTTAATTGTTCTTTTGTCAAACTAGCCTTGTAACTCAATAAATTTTCTTTTTTTAAAAAAATATTGTTTGAAAAAGAATCTAGAACTTTATACAAGTTATTCAAGGATTTAACTTTAAAAGTATAGTCTTTTTTTACTGCATCTGGTTCTTTAAATAAATTGCTATTAGTATATATTTTGGTATCTCTTATACTAAACTTATCCCCTGGTAGAGCAACACAACGTTTTACTAAAATAAAAGTTTTACTCCAAATAGAGTTAAATACAATAACGTCTCCTTGATTTATTTCTGTTGTTCCAGAAAGACGTTTATACGGCCACCAATATTCTTTTATTTTTTTTCTAGCATTCTCATTAAAATAATACCCAATATTTAGCAAAGGAATATCAAATGGAGAGCGTGGTAATCTAGGACCATATTTTAATTTATTAACAACAATAACGTCATTAGTAAATAATGTGTTTTCCATTGATGAGCTTGGAATTTTATAGATATCAAAAAAAACTAACTTTACAAAAATTATAATTGAAAGTAGATATGAAAAAATAAATAAGCCTTTTACTGTTTTTTTAAAGAAAGAGTTTTTAATTAAGTATATTAATTTTAACAATCCAAAATATGTTATTATTAATAACGCTAAAGTAAACGCTAGCCAGAATACACCAATCAAAAAAAATATGATAATAAATAAAAAAACTACTACTTTTTTTTTCATTTTATTAAGTTTCAATTCTTTTGTATACATTTATTTATCAAAAAACTTTAAGTAATACTATTAGACTAGATTTGAAGAATGTTAAATAACTAATTTTCAACCATTCAGTTAATAAAAGCTGAAGTTTACCACATTGTTATTCAAGGATATTACTTTTGCTTAAATTATTTGTGAATATCTTTTTTTTACAACCAATTCCTGAGGTTTTGTTTCTTTAATCAAAGTTCTAAATTCGTATACAAAATTAACTCATCAAAGGGACAAATTCTGTCACTTTTTTTAATAAATAATACAACTTTCTATATAAAAATATTATTTAAATTTATTACATCAAGTAACCTATCCTTTTAAATATGTTTGTTTAAAAAAATTACCACCAAATAACTTTATTGTTTTCTATAGTAAAAATTCTCTCCTCTATTCCTTCAGTATGATTTCTTAACCAAAGTAATGCCCCTTGAGGGATGTTAGAATAGCTTATTTTATTTGAAGTTGCTTTTTTTTGCCCTAATGATTTCCATTCCTTATCCCAAAACAATAATTCATATGTCATACCTACATTTATATTATTTTTATCGTTTCTAGGACAAAATCCTATATGAGTTATTTTAGTGCTTTCTCCAAGTTCTAGACCTACCCAAATATTATTAGTTTTATTTAATATTATTTTATTAGAGATTTTTTTATTAATTACCCCATCATAATGTAAAACTTGAACATAGGATAACTCATCAGAATCAAAAATAATATCCATATTTTCATCTGACACACCTTCTGAATATATATATTTACCTTTTAATTTATTAATTTTAGTATTAAAAAACGAAATTTCGGCTAAATCTGTAAATTTAGATTCTGGGTAGCAAAATCTTACATACTTATATTTATTTTCTTCATTTACTTTATATATCACATTATACTGTTTTGGCTTTTTCTTAATTCTAAAAATAACCTTTGCATCTCTAAAGTCAGAATAGCTAGCCCCTTCAAACCTCCCCCCTATTAATAACTCTGCTCTTTTTTCAAAACCTTTATTAGGAGGGAATTTTCTATTAAATTCAAAAAATAATAGCTCTTTTTGAGGGTTAAGGTTTGTTTTAGTCCCATCTGGATTTATTTTAAATGGTAAGCCGATTGGAATGCTTAATTCACCATATTCATTTTCAATCATAGTAAGATAAATAACGTTTTTACCTCCTATATTTTCAAACAGAGCATTATTATTATTTATTACAGTACCTTCGATTGGTGTCCACCCTGTTTTTGAATTAGGATTAAAAATACATAAATATGCCTTTTTTTTATTCATATTACTATTTGGTACTTTAATTGATACATTAAAAACACTTGTGACTTGTTTTGTAATATCTTCCCATCCAATATGATTTAGTTTTTTTTCTATATTATTTTGTTTTTTTAAATTTAAATATTCCAAAAGATTTCTTTTTTTATAAACCTTTGTAATATCTTCTCTAGGAATGAACTTACCTGGATCTTGAATATATCCATTAAAAATTTTCCAACCTCCTAAAGTATCCATAACTGCATTTAGCATATGGTTATGCCCATTTCTTCCAAATTTATCAATAAAAATTTCTGTTATAGGAATACCATTTGAACGCATAACCTCTATTGTTCTATTAGAAATGGAAACGCAATCACCACTTAAACCCAATTCTGTCATATAAGGCCCAGGTACTGAGTTTTTAAACTTTTTCACCTTTTTACCCAATACACCAAAACCATCATTACGAATCAATTTATTTAATATTTTACAGACCTTTACAGGATCTTTTTCATTTGAAAGTGAATCTCTAAATAGTTTAAATTTATTAAAATAAAATTTTCTCCATGAATTTGGTTTTTGCTGTCCACTTCTGTAAGGAAGAATATATTCACAAAACTCATCAAAATTTAAATGTTTTGCCCAAGGTAGTTCCCATGCCATAAAAGCATACTCTATATTTTCAATTAGAAATTGTGATGTTATATTTTCAATATCGTAAAATGTATTTAAATCTGAAAAGCTAATTTTACCATATTTTAACTCTATAGTATCAATATATTTTTTAAAAATTTCTGTTCTTATATTTCTGCTATAAAATCTGTTTTTTACATTTGAATACTTGTCAAACTTTTTATGTAATGTACCTTTTAAATTTAAAATATGTTGTAATTTTTTACCATCTTTATAAAATTGATATGGCATTGTACTAATTAAAACACAGGCTGCCTTATATTTTAAACTGTCCTTAGGTTTCTGGTAATAATCAAGTACTTTTTCTAGTTCTTCTCTGTTTTTACCCGCTAAAATTAAAGCTTCTTCTACATTCGTATCATATTTTTCACATGAACTTATTAAAAATGTTAAAAGAAAAAAAAATAGTATATATCTCATATCATTTAGTTTTTTTTTGTTATAAAAACAGTATTTATTTTATAATTATCTCCCAATTAAAACGTTTGCATCTGATTCTTTTAAAGAAAATAATCTAATAATTTAAATAATGGATAAGTTTATTATCAAATACTTTATAGGCTTTTATAATTGATAATTTCTACTTAGTTATCGTTTTTTTTTTAATAATTTAATTCTTGATAATTAATATATTCAAGTTTATACTTATTTATTGTTTAACAATAATCAATACCATATTTGTTTTCCATTTCTATACTCAAAAATTCTTTCTTGTCTGCCTCCATCAAGACATTTTAAATATAATAATGCCCTTTTCGGAACATTGTCAAACTTTAATTCACATGAAGAATCAGCCTTTTTTTTGCCTAAAGAAATAAAACTGCCTTCATCTGCATAAAAAAGCTCATAATTCCCCCCTACAAAAACATGGTTTAAGTTATTTGGTGAGGTAAATCTAAATTTAGAAATGTACTGAGGACTTCCTAAATCTATTCCTTTCCACGTTATTGAATCGGTTTCATTAGATGAATTTGAAATAAAATCTCCTTTCAAAGAAACTTCTTTACCCTCTAAATTTTCATAAAATAATTCGATTTTTTTTACAGTTATCTTGTTTTTAGAATACAATCTATAGTATCGATATTTATTTTTAGGGTTTATTTTAATATCATAAGGTCTTAATTCTGGCTCAAAATTTATTTTTCTTAATATAGTGAAATTTTTAAAATCCTTTCTATTAGAAGCTTGTATTAAAGTTCCCTTTAATAATTTAGCTTCTTTAAGCAATCCTTTCTTCTCTGGGTATTTTCGTTTTATTATAACTTCATGTCTCTTCCCTTCTGCCATAAATTCTCTTTGATTGCCATTATGGTCAAGATGAAAAGGATTTCCAAAAGGGATTATTGTACCACTTTTATAGTATCCAGGTTGATATACAATATCTGTTCCCATCTTGTTAAATATAACTTTATTACCTGTTATTTTACCCCATTGAACTGGAACCCATTTCTTGTTAACTCCCAAAACACTTAAGTATAAATAATAAGTATTCTTTGGAGGAGCTTTTGTGAATTTTATCTCTACATTTATAGCCTTGAAATATGAATCAGAAACATCAATTTTTTTTATATCCCTGAACAAAGGGGGTATATCTTCTATCTTTAGTCTATTGTCAGAAATTGGCCCTTCTATATGTGTTGAAAAAGTATGCCTATATATTTTTGGAAGACGTATTTTTCCACTCCAATCGTCTTCAAATCTATTATTATTTATTTTAGGATTATAGAACCAATTGTTTCCCGATTCCCAAAAAGATTCAAAGTAAAGTGTCTTACCTCCATACAGTAAAGCATTCCATTGGTGGTCCCCCTCTCTTGTCCCCCAGGCTGGAACAAAATCTATAACCATAGGAATACCTTCTGCATTAACCAAATAAGCATTAAACCAACTTTTTATGGCACAATTACCGCGCTTTATTTTCATGAAATCCTTAAATTTAAGTATTGGACGCTTATAAATTATCCAATAATCAAATTTATATTCTTTATATTGTATAAATAGTGAATCGCAAGCTTTGGTGAATGACATAGGATATGAATCTTTAAAATGATTCTGATTTTTTTTTATAAAAAAATCTCTCCAGTTTTCAATAGCTTTACCTTGTATATGACGGTAAGGTAAAATATATTCACAAAAATGATTAAAACTTACGCTATCTCTGGCATAAGGATTTGTTTTCCATGAGTTATAAGCTAAATTTATATTATTAATTAAAAAATCACTTTTAATTACCTTAATATCTTTAATGACTGATTTATACAAATTTATAGTATCATACGAATAATTATTAGGTAAATTAGAAATCAGGAATTTTGCCGCTTTTAATTTTTCTTTATTATTTTGATTTTTATAATACTCCAAGACTTTAATTAACTCTACTTTGTTTTCTCCAGCCATTTTTAGTGCCTCGCCTATATCTGAATTATATTGACTACAGGAATAAATACATAAAATGAATAATAGAATAATCTTCTTCATAATTTTTTAAGTTTTATCGGACAACATTGTTATTGAATTATGTTTTTTTGTTATAAATAATGGTAAATAAAAGATTATTCCAATTAGAGAAAATATTAAACCTCCAATTGAACCGACAGCAAATGAAAACCAAAAGGCTTCATTTTGACCACCCCAAACAAAAGGAATTAAACCAACAATTGTTGATGTGATGGTAAGAATAACAGGAATAATTTTATAATTAAAGGCTTTAAAATAAAGAAATCTAGAGTTTCTTTTTTGATATTGAATTTTTAAATTATTAAAATCATTCACGATATAAAGTGCAGAATTTACACCAATACCACATAATAATATAAATGAAGCATAGCCACCTTGGTCGAAATTGAAATCAAACACATAAAATGTTAAAAACAAACCAATAAATGAGATAGGAATCATACTAATTATTGCAAGCGGCTGTTTTAAAGATTCCAATAAAATAGCGCATATAAAAAAGATAATTCCTATGACTATAAATAAATAATAGTACTGTTCCTTGTCTTTTTTATTCCATCTATTATATTTTTGTTCAAATACCCTATAACCGAGTGGTAACTTGGGTTCAAAACTTTTAATAGTTTTCTCTTTAACTTTTTGAGCCAACTGAAAAGTCCCTAAAAAATCATACGCAACTGTTAAACTATATTGTTGATTATTTTTTTTAATCGTATTTCCAGTTTTCTTTTTCTCTACAGTTGCTAATTGAGCTAATTTATATTGTTTATTTTGAATTGCTATTGGCGTATTCTTTAAATCCCATACATTAAACTTTTTGTATTTGTCAGAAATTAATTTCACATTCTGTAATTCATTATTTTGAATAATAGAAGGCAATCTACCTGCGTAGACTTTATTTTTCAAGTATTCGTAAAGTTGCGCTTGAGAAACATTAGCAAGTGCTAATTTATTCGTATTAAAATCTAAATAATATTCATATAAGGAATTACTTCTATAAGCATTGCTTGTTATTTCTACTTCTTTGACTCGCGAATTAGAACTATCTATCAATTGTTGCAATAACTGTTCTGCATAACTGTATAATTTATCATAATTATAGCCCTCTAATACAATTCTATATTGTTTTGAACCCGAACCCAAAGCATTAGAAAAACCCCTACCAATACCACTAACAGACCAATCTACCCCCCCTAAGCTAATTGCCTTTGACTCGATTAAACTTTTTAAAGTATATGGAAAACCGCCAAATTCATATTCTTTTTTAAAATAAATAGCAATATTAGAGTTTCTATAGCTAGATATTCTGGTTTCAAATAGTTCAATTTCATTAAAACGACTCAAATATTTCTCCATTTTAGAAATAGCTTCATTCAATTGTAGTATGGTACAGCCATCTGGCATTCTACCTGTGACTCTTAATGTAGTTCTTTCAGGTTCTGAATAATACGAATTTTCAAAAACATCTTCTGTAAACAATCTTAATGAGCCACCAATTACTTTTTCTAAAGTAGGTCTTATATCATTACTAAAATCTTCATTTCCTATTGTTTTATTATAAAGTTCAGTAAAAAAACCCTCTCCTTTTATTTCTTTAGGTAATAATTGAAATGGAATTCCAAACCCTAAAATAAACACCAACATAAACAACCATTTAAAACGTGGTTTTTTCATCCAAAAAATTATCCGTTTATAAAGATTTGTGAATCTAACAATTCTCCTTTTTCTTTTTCTAGAGTAATTGATACGCTTTTTAGAGGTATTTATCTTATCTAAAAGTGCTGGCACATAATATAAAGACACCAACAAAGAAACACCTATATTTATGGCAATTACTAAAGCAAAATCCAATAAATCTGCTTTTTGATTTTCCTTTAATAAAAAAATAATCATTAGCGCCCCAATCGTTGTAAGCGTTGCTGCTAAAATGGCTAAAAATACTTTTTTATTTCCTTTATTTTTAATATGATCAATCATAATAATACTATTATCTATGATAATACCAAAAGAAATAGTTATGCCCGCAAACGAATATAATTGCAATTCTACTTGAAACAAGTAATAAAAAATAATTGCGATTAATAAATTGGTAATGACGCTTAAAAATAGAATAACTAAGTATTTAAAACTTCTATTAATTAAAAGAATTAAGATTAGTAGAATGATAAAAGAAAATAAGGTGCGCTTTTGAATTTTATATAACTCTTCCACTACATACTCTGTAGTATCTTGCGTTAACTTTATACTGTAGCCACTATCCAATTGAGCATTTAAACCTGTAACTCTTGCTTTAACAGTTCTCGCTAAATCAATAGTATTTACACCTTGCTCAGCATAAACAGTCATATTTATACTGTTTAACCCATTTATTCTGTAGTAACTGTTCACAACAGCTTCTTTATAGGTGACTTTAGCTATGTTTTCTAATAGAATAATTCTATTTCCTATTTTTTTTATAGGAATTTTGTTCCAATTAATTTCAGCATCTCCCTTATAAGCTAAACTTAATGCTATTTCATAATTATTAGTATTGTTATTTGCTCTGTAAACACCATTACCTAATTCTTGTTCATTAAGGTATATATTAATTGCTTTTTGAATATCATTAACTGATAATTTTAATTGCAAAAGCTTATTTGTATTGTATGTTATCACCCACTCAAAAGGAGCAGCTCCATAAATAGTAACTTTACTAACCCCTTTTAAAGTTGATAAATGAGGTAAAATATGTTTTTCTGCATATTTTTTAATATAATTAGGACTTTCAATTGCATTGATACTATACGATAAGATAGGCGCCTTGTTTTCATTTGGTGTACTAAGAGATAAGCTCGGGTAACTAACACCTTCTGGAAGTTCTGAATAGGATTGTCTAATAAGATTTGCCATTTCAAAGCGAATGGCATCCATATTTGTGCTTTTTTTAAAATCAATGACTATATTTCCTCTCCCTTTATTTGACGTAGAGCTAATATTTTTTATGCCTTTGACCGTATTAAAAACACCTTCTAACTTTGCAGTAACTTCTTGCTCAAGTACTTTAGCAGAAGCATCTTGCCATCTGTAACTTACATTAATGGAAGGTAAAACTTTTGAAGGCGCTAACTGC
This sequence comes from Polaribacter cellanae, assembly GCF_017569185.1. Classification (NCBI taxonomy): domain Bacteria; kingdom Pseudomonadati; phylum Bacteroidota; class Flavobacteriia; order Flavobacteriales; family Flavobacteriaceae; genus Polaribacter; species Polaribacter cellanae. The sequence goes on from NZ_CP071869.1 coordinate 950,765, forward strand.
ACACTTAATAATGGAATTAAACAAACCCCAATAATTGATAAACAGATAAAAAGGGTAAGAATAGAAAATGAAGAAAATTTAAATTTCATAGATGAAACATGCTTAATAATATGATGAAATTTAATTACTAATATACACTTTTTAATAATCTATCCCATCGAAATTCATCTTGATAATTAGAATATAAAACACATTGTACTTTACCAACAATATTAGATTCTGGAAGAAACCCCCAAGCTCTAGAATCTATTGTTCCTTTTCTATTATCTCCCATCATAAAATAATAATTTTGCTTAAATGTATATGTGTTTACTTGTTTATTGTTTATGTAAAAAACACCTTGTTTGTCTGTTAGTATACAATTTTCATACTTGTTTATTGTTTTTTTGTATAGCAAATAAATATCAAGGGTTAACTTTATTTTCATTCCCTTTTTAGGGATAATAATTGATCCCATATTATCAAGTGTCCACTTACTTTCTGATGTTTTAAGTAGTTCCTTCTTTAAATTAAAAGTATCTATTTCTTTCTGTAAAGATTCTACGTTTTTTAGCTGAGAAAATTGACTAAACTCTAACTTAGAAAGTATAGCACGTGCATACTTAGATCTTCCATTTTTTTGGAGCGAGATATTATTTAAATTTATAGAATCTAGTTCTCTATACAAACGGTTATAATTACTAACAATAAATTTATAACTGTTTTTAACTGTACTAGGAGAATTAAACAAAATACTATTAGTACAAATTTCGGCATCTTTTATTTTTAGTGTATCTCCAGGAAGAGCAACACAACGTTTCACTACAAAGAAATCTCGAGTTATACCCAAATTAAACACAAAAACATCGCCTTGTTTAATTGATGATGTACCTGATAATCTTTTATATGGCCACCATAGTTCTTTTATTCTTTTTCTAGCATTGTCATTAAAATAATACCCAATGTTTACCAAAGGAATATCAAACGGAGAACGCGGTAGTCTGGGGCCATATTTTAGTTTATTAACGACGATTACGTCATTTGGAAACAACGTGTTTTCCATTGATGAGCTTGGAATCTTATAGATATCAAAAACTAATAATTTAGTACATAAAACAAGGAAAAGTATAAAAATTATTTTAAATATAATTTTTATACTTTTCTTTAACTGCTTTTGTTTGAGTAATTTATTAAAAAAACAAAATAAAGTGACAATTAATATAAGAAAAAAAGTAAAAAAAAACATATCTAACAAAATTAAAACTGCCCAAGTAAAAAGAAATAATTATATTCCTTTTTGAAATAAATCTAAAACTGACCATCAATTTATTTTCAAGATTTTAATATAAAAACTTAACATCTCTACCCATTAAAAATAGCAGGTTATTTTATAATTTATATAAATTCACTACCGAAAGTCCATCAGAATCTTGAGATAAACCATATAGTTTATTTTCATTCTCATTGATAGTAAACTTAGAAATATTTTTATCTAACTGATAAGAGTTTAATAATTTTCCTTTAAAATCAAATACTAAAAGTTTTGTTCTACTATCTTTATGAGACATGTTTTTTTGCTGATATCCAGAATATAATGTATAAATTTTATTTTTACTCAAAACCAACCCAATAAAATGATTAACTATATTTTGAGGAATAACGTAATTAGTTTTGACATTAAAATTTGGGTATTCAAATTCCCCTATTTTTAAAGATTTTATTAAATCCCCATTTAATTTATAAAAATTTATACGATTAAAGTATCTGCTAGCACCTACAATTAAATCATTTTCTTTACTATATTTAATAAAAGCATCATAGGCTTCAGCTCTTTTTTTTCTAGGAATATCATCAATTATTGGATAGAAATCTATCCATTTTATTTCATTTTCTTTTTTATTATATATAAAAAATGTTCCTTCTCCTGATATGTGATCATTACCTAAAATTATTTTTTCATTATCAATTATAGTTAATTCAAAACCACCTAATATTTTAGGATTTTTTCTTTCAACAATTAAAGGGGCAAAATCATTATTTAAAATATTTTTTAAATTAAACTTTTTAAACTTTTTATGATTTATATCATGTATCCAAAATTCATTTGAATTATTATTTTCTGGCAATATTTCAGGGAAATAAAACTCATTTGGCCCATTTCCCTTAAAGCCAAATGAGTTTATTTTTTTATAATCCTTTTCTGAATATAAATTTATGTATTTTTCACCACAACCATCAATAACGAAAAGAGAAGATTTTTGAGAATGTAATTGGTAAAAACAATTTGGTTTTATGGGTAAAACTTGGCTTTTAATTTTCTTAAATCCTGGTAATTCTATCGAATTAATATTTATATTTTCACTACAACTGGTGAAAAATATATATAAAAATAAATTAATAAATAAATATTTTTTTTTCATTTTTATTTCATTTTTGATTTTAACAATTCCAACATTAATTTATTTTCAAGAGGAGATTTTATCATTACAATCGTATCATTATCTCCTAACCAAAAAGTCTCCAAGGGATTGTATATAAAATTATTTTTGCTCAAAAAAGTATCTATAGAATCTAAATATATTTCAAATGGATAATTATAGTCTTTTACTACACTTCTGAAATAAGAATTATAATCTCCAATTGCTAAAAATCTAACAGATAAGTTTTCAAGTATGTTTTTTTCTTTTATATGTTTTTTCCATTTTTCCATTTCTAAAAAACAAGAGGTACAAGAAGTGTTAATTAATTTGAGAATTTTTATGTTTTTGTTATTGTTATTATTTGTAAAATCATTTACTTTAAAGTAATCTTTTTCCACAAAATCTATCCTCTTATTTACCAGTTCAGGGTTATTGGTTTGAATAAATTTCTCGCTAACTCCATCATAGTTTTTTGAACAAGAAAAAATAAATATCACAAACAGAATCAATCCTAATTTATTTATATAATTCAATTTTTTGTTTTTTTTTATTACTGGTAATTCAGAATTAAATTACCAGTAATTATTATTAATTTAAACTGTACAATTTCCTACCTCAAGTCGATTTTTAAGCCTAACTTTTGGGCAACTCACTGTACACGTTGGTACTTTTTTTCCAAAAATCCATGTTGTTTCTCCAGCAAAACAAGCAGAATTACTTGATTGTCCTTCCTCAGCATTTGCCGAATTTAACATTTTAATATAATCCAATTTAAAGTCTTTATTATAATTCTTTTCAAAGTTTAAATTAAAAATTGTTAAACAGGTTATAGAAAGTGCTACAATAGTTAAATTTTTTTTCATAATCAAACTATGCAGTAACAGTACATTTCCCTTGGTAAGCTGGATTACCCATATATTCATATGGACAATTAGGTTTACATGTCGGATAGTATGATGATGTAATAACGTTTCCAGCATAACAATTGGTTTTAACCGTAGTTTCTGCTTGCGCCATAGATACAGAAAGCATATCTAAAAACACATCATTTTTCCCATCGTTATTTAACAAACTGTTACTACTCATTATTCCAAATGTCATAGCGATTGCTAAAGTAGCAATACTAATAATACTTTTTTTTGTTTTTAATTTTTTCATTTTTAATTATTTAATTAGGTTTAAATTATTTTTTTTTACAAAAGTCTTTCTAGGAAATACTACTTTTACAGAATATTAAATAGCTATTATATTTAAAAACTATTTAGTCAATAAAAAATTAAAGACTTCCTCTGGGTGTTTTGGGCTTATTACATAGGCTCTTATTTTAGTTAAACAATTTGTGAAACTCTTTTTTAACAACTGAATGCTCAGAGGTTTTTTTGTTTTTCATCGTTAAACTTTTACAAATACAAATTTAAACCCTCACAGGGACAAATTCTGTCACTTTGCTAATTTTCAAGAAAATACTTACAACTTTTTCTACAATAACATATTTTATAACCGTCGTTTCTTAAACTACTTATCATTCTTTTTATAGTTCTTACACTGCATTCAAAATCATTGGCTACTTTTTCTAAAGAGCTCAATCTCTTATGGTCTATTAGATATAGTAAGTGCCTCTCTTTTTCTTTTCTTTCAAAATAAGTCATAGCGTTTTCTTAAATTAATTGTCTAGTATGGTTTTAAAATTTCGTATTAATGGAGTATCATCTATAAAATTATACAATGTTAATTTTTGTACTTTATAATATAATACCCAATAATTTTGTAATGCTTGTATGTAGTTTTCATTTGCTTGTTGCCAAGCTTTTCTTGCGGCAGTAAGATTTAAAAAATCTACACTTCCTGACAAAAATCTTTTTTCAGTTAACTGATACGATTCTTTTGAAATTTTATTTGTTCTTAACGCCCCCAAAACCAACTCATGCTGAATATTAAAGTCTAAAACATTCTGTGTGATATCTTGTTTATAGGTTTCTTCATTTTGTTGGAGCTCAATATCTACAACATCTTTATTCATTTTAGCTGTTTTAATTTTTCCTCTACGCTCTCCCCAATCTAAAATAGGCACACTAAATTGAATACTTATATTTTGTTGGTCTAAAAACCTACCATAAGCATCTACAAAAGTTTCTGCTTGTTGGTTTAAACCATAACTGGCGGTTATAGACAAATCGAATCTATTCTCTTTAATTACTTGATCTAAATCTCTTAGTGCTTTTAGTTTTCTAATCTTTAAATCTAATATGTCTGGGTTATTTTTGTAGGCTAATTTAATGGCGGTATCTACATTTATTTTTAAATCTAATATTAATTCTGGTAACTCTGGTAGGGAACTATTTGGTAGTTTATCTCTCAAAAATAATTTTAATGCTGTAGTAGCCTTTTGTAATGATTGTGTGTTTTGAGTCAAATTGGTATTTGCATTGTACACATCTAATTCTAAATTTAAAAGCTGATCTCTTTCAATGGCTATTAAATCGTATCGTTTTTTTCCAATACTATATAATTTTGTCGCTGTTATCTTGTTTTCTTTTGCTATTTCTACTTTTTTACTAGCTAATGCCCAGCTAAAAAATAAATTAACTGCTTTTAAATTAGTTATTTGTAATTCATATAAGAAATCTTGTTTGGCTTTTTGAAACTCTAAAGGTGCTGTTTTCTGCTCCCATTTAAAGCTATTAAAAGCCATAATAGGTTGTACCAAACCAATTCGAACTGGTGTAACATTATAGCTTTTGGTTTCAAAATCGCCAAAGTTTTCAAGCCTATTAAAACTAGAGCTTATAAATAAACTTGTACCAGTAGCTCTTATATTTTGGGTTGCAGAAATATTTGCATAACTATTAATGGTTTGCTGCTGCCTAAATACATCTATATTCTGCTCAGAATCATAACGTTCTATTAGAGCACTATTAAAAGTAAAGGGCCTACTATTGAAGTCTATTTTGGGGAGTAAACTAGATTTATAAGATCTAAATTTCCAGTAACTAACACCATAATTTCGTTTTGCTTTAAAAATATCTAAGGAGTTTTTCCTTGCCAATTCTAAAACATTATTTAGTGTTATGTTTTGCGAAATGGAGATAACCTGTTGTTCTTGTGCACTAATTTTTATACAACTTAATAAAAAGTAGATACCAAGAACAATTTGCTTTATTTTCATATATCTAATCATGTTTTCTTTGTAAATTGATAGTAACAGATTGGTATAAAGTATAAACTAACTATTGTGCCCAAAAGCATACCTCCAATTAAGGCTACTGCTAAAGGAGCTTGTAATTCTGCTCCTATTCCGCTAGTTAATAATAAAGGTACCAAGGCTAGAATGGTTGTTAAACTGGTCATTAATATCGGTTTTAAACGTCTTTGACCTGCAACTAATAACGCCTTCATTAACGGATATCCCTGTCTTTGTAATTGAATAATGGTATCTATTTTTAAAATGGAATCGTTAATAATAATTCCACTCATCACTACAATACCTATCATAGACATTAAATTGATACTCATACCAAAAAGTTTTAAAAACAAAAATGCACCTGCTAAATCTATGGGTACTTCTAACAATATAATCAACGGTAAAACAAAAGATTCAAATTGTGAGGCTAGAATAAAATACAGTAGTATTAAAGAAATTAATAAGACTATTTTTAATTCGCTCATTAATTCTTGGTTAGAAAAAAAACTTCCAGAAAAATTTACATCGTACTGAGAGTTCTTGCTAACTACTTTCTTTATATCTGTAATAGTAGTTGCTACTTGAGCATCATCTATATGAAATGCTACAGGATAATATTCACCTTCATTACCTCCTGTAATTGTTTTTAAATCTTCTGATTTTACAGTTTTAATAAAGTTTTTTACATGAAAAACAGCACTATCTCTAGATATAACTGTTGTCTCATTTAGAATATCATTCAAATATTTTGCATTTCCTCCTAAAATTACTGGAACAAAGTTTTGATTGTCTACAATTGATAATACTTCACGCTCATTAAAAGCACTTTTTAAAGTATTAAATAACGTATTCGCATTTACATTATACATCATTAGTTTTTCTTGATCTGCAACCAAAGTCATATACTCTTGTAGCGCAATAGGTTCTAACTTTATAGTTTCTGATTTTGCTTGTAGCTGATGCCAGATCGTTTTTAATTGTTTTTGTTGTTGACTTCCTAAATTTTCAACAGGGCGTAATTTTGCAACTAAAGAAGTTTCTTTATTTGAAAAAATTAAACTAAAAATATTGTCTACATCTTCATATACAAATACTGCATTCGGGTATGTTTTTGTCAAAAACTCATTTAAATGCCTTTTTATATTTGTTAGTGCAGTTTCTGATGTTGTTTCTACATAAAGTGTCATTTCTGAGCCTTTCGCATCTGCATTTTTATCTAAAATAAATTGCTGAGTCCCTACTAAAGCCGTTTGATTTATTAATTTTTCTTTAATAGGATTTAAAATTTCTAGTACTCTACGTTTATTTTCATCAACATTAATAGGTTCATTCCAATCTACTTTTAACAAAACCTCTGTACTTGTAAGCGCAGGCATTTGTGTTTTTGGTAAACTATTAAACAATCCAATAGTTGAAACTAAGAGAAGTATAATAATACTCCAAGAAGCCACTTGTTTTCTCATTACCCAACGAAATCCTTTTTCATACAAAACGGCATAATCTAAAGTATTTATTTTGGAAAAGAAACCTATTTCCTTGGTTATTGCATTACTTTCTTTTCTATATAATAAACGATATAAGACTGGTAATAATGTTATTGAAACAAAAAAGGAAATGAACAACCCAATACTTATTGCCATTGCTTGGTCATAAAACAAAGCGCCACTTATACCACTTAAAAAAACCAGTGGTAGAAAAACAGCACAGGTAGTTAATGCTGAACTTAATAACGGTTTTATTACTTCATTTGTTCCTAAAACGCAAGATTCTGATAAGTTGAAACCTCTTTCTCTATACTGTGTAATATTATCGATAACAATAATAGAATTGTCAATCATTAAACCAATTCCTAAAACTAAACCAGAAAGCGATATAATATTTATTGAAATGCCTAGAAGATGAAAAAATAAAAAACAAATAATAACTGAAGTTGGAATAGTAATTCCTATTAATAAAGGAGATTTTATATTTTTTAAAAATAAAAACATCACCGCAAATGCTAAAAGCATTCCCCATAATAAACTCTGCAATAAATTACTTATGGCAACATCTAATAACTTGGTTTGATCTCTAGTAATAGAAAAATTAATATGCTCGTAATCTTTTTTCAGGTTTTTTATTAAGTTATTTAAAGAAGTCTTTAAATCGCCCATTCTAGCATCACTTTGTTTTATGATTGCCATTGTAAGTGCTTCGTCTCCGTTAGACAAAACTAAACCAGTTCTTTTTTGCGGATGCTCTATAACCTCCGCAAGTTCTTTCAGTTGATAAACCTTGTTATTTTTATTTATGTATATAGATTTTACATCATTTATTGTATTTAAAGAATTACCTAACCGAATATCATATTGATATTGATTATCTTTAATTAAAAGACTCCCTATATCTAAATTATTTGTTTTGATAGCCGATTCTAAATTATCTAAACTAATCCCTAATGCATCTATTTTTTTTTGATCTACTTTTATTAAAATTTCTGACGATACTAAACCACTAATATCCACCATAGCTACTTCATTTAGCTGTTCAATTCTTTTACGAATTACTTGGTTAGAAAAACGATTGAAATCTACAAACTCCTGAGAGACGGGAAATAAATCATCTATATTATTAATTGTTGTTTTATTATTTTTAGCAGATTCTTTAAGGGTCATGCTCAAATAAAATACAGGAATATCTGTAGTATTTGCTTTTATAACCTTTGGGCGTTTAATCGTTTTGGGCAAACTACCCATTATTCTATCTACTTTTTCATTCACCTCTATAAAAGCATAGTCAATATTACTACCGTGAGAAAAACTAAGCTTAATAATCCCTAATTCATTAGTAGTTTCACTTTTAATATCTTTTAAATGACCTACTTGCATTAAGCGAGAACGTAATGGTTTTATAATGGCATCTTCCAATTGTCTAGCAGACATATTATCTGCCTGAACCTGTACTGTAATTTCTGGAATATCAATATCTGGCATTAACGATATTGGTATAAAACCAAAAGCATAAACACCTAATATCAACACCCCTAATGTTGTCATTAAAACAGCTATAGGTTTATGTATTAAAAATTTTACCATATCAAAAAATTACAAAGTTTATTTTTATAGGTGTTAAAAAAGCAATTGTTGAAGTCCAATGTTAAATTAAGCTTGGCGAACTTTATTTTACTTTAAAAAGTATTATGTTTTGACAGGCTTACAAAGACCAAAATTTAATTTACAAACAAGTTTATTTACTAACACATTTAAGTATAAAATTTTCTTCAGCTTTAAAATCTCTATTATAGTTAGGAAAAAAAACATTTTTTATGCTGCCTTCTATATCTAACCTCAAAAAAACAGGAGTGTATATAAATTTTAATTCTTTTCTAATTAAATCTTTTTCATCATTATAAACATAGTCTATATAACTGTTTTTTAGTTGATCTCTTCCGATATTGGCTGAGGTTGAAATAATATAAACTTTTTTAGATTTATTTAAGGAATCTATTTTTTTTGATATTTCATAACCAACATCAATACATGTACCACAATCAAATCCGTTATATAAGAAAATAGTTTTATTAGAAGTTTTTAAACTATCTTCTAAAATATCAGATAAAGATTTAATTTTTTTTCCTCTAATAGATTTTTTCTGTTGTTCTAAAATATTTTTTTTTATTGATAAGTTCTTACTTATGGAATTATTTTCTTCTCTACTTTGTTTACATTGAATTATTAAAAATGTTAAAATTATCAAAGCAAAATTTTTACATCTATAATTCATTATCACGTATTTTAGATTTAATTAAATTTCCAGATATAGCATCAAATCCAAAAAAAGTATTATCCTTTATAGAAAAATTCTCAAACCATCCTTTTCCAAGATTTATTATCCGTTTTGGCTTGATATTATCATCTAATAACTCTAGTTCAAGAATTTTGTGCGATTGTACTTTATTATTTTTATATGACGGTACTTTTAAATATAACTTATTCTTATCTAGAGATACATCAGAAGCAAGAACATAAAATGAATTAAATTTAGACTCTTTAGTTTTTATAAACTTTGTAAAGCTCTTAACAATATCAAGATTCGAGTAATCATATTTAGAAAGAAATTTACCTTTTAAATCATATATATTAATTTCTGGCCTTATATTGGAAATTGATATAACTTTATTTTGATAGTTTATTAAATGACATTCGTTTTTTATAATTTCTTCGCTTTTATTTTCATAGTTTGTTAAACTACCAAAGCGAAAAGCATTACCTATGCTATCAAATTTTGTAAAATTATATTCGTTGTCTGGACTACATATATAATAATTTGGTCCTTTTTTAAAAAAACTAAGTTGTGGATTAAATTTTATATCCTCTGGGGGATAAATTGTGTAAGAATATTTGTAATTATTAAATACTTCTATTGATTTTTTTCCATCGTTCGTAACATAAATATTTGAATTATCAACAAATATATTAAATGCTCCCAAAAAATCTCCTGGACCTCTACCTGTACTGCCAAAGGTGTTTTTTAAATTTAAATTCTTGTCAAGAACAATTACCTGATTTCGTTTATAATCAGTTAAATATATTTGGTTATTATAATTTTTAATATTTCTAACATCAGAAATATACGTTCCGTCTTCTAGTTTATTAATAGATTTAATAAATTCTAAATCTGTACTTTTGAAAGTGTTGTTATTTTTATTACACGAAATAAACAATATCATAAACAGAAAAAATTTAAGTGGTTTCATAATTTTTATTTGTAAGACAAGCATAAAGTTTTACTTTATGCTTGTATATATTTAACATCTATTTAAATGCATGCACTCTTATTATTATCGCAGTTAACCCAACCGTCACCTGATAAACAAATGTAATCACCAGTACAACTAACTGAGCCACTAACTACAGTCTGTCCGTCTATTGTTTTAAAACAATTAGCAGATGCAGAGCATCCTGAACTATCTTCCGCACTTGCTATTTTCATAGATATTAAATGAGAAAGGTTCAACTGAAAAGTTTCATCTGCTTTTCGATGATTTAAATTAATAGCCATTACAGCTAATAGAATTATCGTTCCAAGAATAATTTTCTTTTTTTTCATTTCTAAAGATTTTAAATGTTTAATAATAATAATTTTTAATTTTATAAGTTTAGAAGGTATGCTACTTAACAAAACATAATATCTACTTAATACCAATTAAATAGTATTCTGAAAATAACTTTTTATAAACAGACCTTTATTTAAGAGAGAACTACATAGGCAAATCATTTAAAGATTATACATATTATTATCTATAATTTAATTTTCACTTCTTTTCACAAATACCTCACTATCATGCGCTAAATTCAAATTATTAGAAATCACAATAGTGTCTCCAGTTTTTAATGTTGCGCTACTTTTATCTGGGTTTGGTATTACAGCATAAGATTTACTATTTTCTAAAATTGTTAAAATATAGGTCCAATAAGCTTTCCCTTTTTTAACTGTAAATAATACTTCTTGATTATCTCTTAAAACTACAGCAGATTTAGGTACAACAAATTGATTCGGAATATCCTTTTTTACAAAAACTTTTACATTCATTCCTTCTAATAAATTACCATCATTCTTTACTTTAGCTCTAATTAAAATAGTACCATCTTTTTCAACTTGTGGATTTATTGTAGTTACTTTTCCTTTATAAGTTTTATTTGAAGCAAAAGGTTCAATAGAGATTCTATCCTTTACCTTTATGTCTTTAAGTTCAGATTCTATAATATAAAATTCAACCTCAAAAATTGCATCATTTATTAAAGTAAGAAATTCTTTCCCTGAATAAATTTGATCATATTTTTTACTATTCATATTGGCTACTTTACCGCTAAAAGGAGCTATTAATTTGGTTGATTTTAAATCGAACTGAGTATTTTTTAATTGATGAATTGCATTTTTATAGCCAGATTTAATTGCCATCATCTCATATTCTTTTTCAGGTATATCTTCTTTATTTTCTGAATTAAACCCTCTTCTTATTTGTAAATCATTAAATTCTAAAGTAGCCTGCTTTAAATCGATCTCTGCCTTGGTTACTTTTTGTTGATATGTAAAAGCATCTAAACTTGCTAATACTTTTCCTTTTTTAACATAAGTACCATTTTTAACGTAAATATTAGTCAATTTTTCACTAACATTAAATTTAAGTTCACTTTTTTCTAACGCTACCAAACGCCCATTACTCACTAATTCTTTTTTAAAAATTCCTTTGTTTAAAACAAGGATATTTACTTCGTTTTTATCTGGTAAGTATTCTTTTTTAGTTATTGAATTTTCCTTATCTTCCTTAGGTTTTGTACAATTCAATAAGAAACCAACGCAAAACAATAAATAAAAACATTTAACCAAATACTTATTTTTCTTATTCATTATTTTTTTTTTGATTATAATTGCTTAATATCTTGTTCACTTCTATTTTTATTTCTTTTATAGCGGTTGACGGCACTTTTATATTTTTTTTTAAAATCGTTTTCGAAATAGCAATTGCTTTTTCATTTTCACCACTTTCTTCATATAACTTAGCTTGTAGATATAAAGGGTAAAATCGAATAGGAATCATATTCGCAGCATGTTTATAAGCTATCTCTGCCTTGCTATAATCTTTTATATTTTTATAAGCATCACCTAAAGCCGTTTCTATAATGGTTGTGTTTAAATATTGTTTGGATTTTTCTAAAATTTGTATCGCTTTTTCATTTTGTTTATTCATTGATAGCGTCTTGCCATAATTCATTAAAAAATCACCATTTTTATTAAGTGTAGGATAAGCTTTAACATATTCTTCAACTGCTCCTATGTAATCACCATACTGGTAAGTAATTGATGCTTTTTTCCATTGTTTGAAACTGTTATCCAATTTTTTTGTGTAAGAATAACCACTATAGATTCCTGTAAAGCCTAACACAAAAACAAATACTTTAAATGCCCAAAGAGTATATTTAGGTCTATTATTAAAATTAAGAACTCGATACTTCTCTCTATCCAAACTTCCTAAAAGAGCAAGAAGCATTACTAAAATAATTTTGATGGGTAATATTTGCATAGGATATGAAACAAGAGCAAAAACACCAATGCCTAAAAACGTTGCTTTTACTATTAAAAAAAAGAATCTGTTTTCATCAGCAGCCTTTATTTTGAATAATACAAACAATACAATAACCAACAACAATAAACCTATAAACCCATTTTCAGTTATAAATTGTAACCATTCATTGAAAGCATAATTGGTATTATCTGCAACTAACGCATCTATGGTTTCTCCGTGTTTTTTAAAATAACCTGCTTGATAATTCATATAATGGGTTTTAAAATCATCAAAACCAACTCCAGTAGCAGGAAAATCTTTTACAATTTCTGTAGTTACCTTCCAGATAAACAAACGACCATCAGAAGACCCTTTTTTAAGATGATAGATTCCAAACAAACCAGCAAACAGAAAAATTAGTGTAGCTAAAAACAAAGCAGTTCTTTGTGCTCGATTAATTTTCTTAAACGTATTTCTAATAAAACTATATTTAAACTCTAGTAAAACAAGACTACTTAATAATACTGCCAACCAAGCCCCTCTAGATCGTGTTGCAGGTATTACTATAATTACACTAATTAGCCCCAGCAGTGGTATATATTCAAAAATATATTTAATTATTTTTCTTGTTTTTGTCGAGCTTTTTGTAATTGATGCATTTATTTTAACTATTATTTTTTTTCTGAACAAATACATACCTAGTGCAATTGGCCACACCGTAGCCAAAAAACCAGCATAGGGTCCTGGATTAAAAAAGCTACCAGTTATTTTAAAACCAGAATGATTTGAAGATAAATAACCCAATAATTGCAAATTTCCATGAATTGATTGAGCAATACCAGAAATGATAACTGCTAACAGTAACCAGAGATATGTTTTTAAAGAAAAAGTTCTTATAATAAAATAGATAATTCCTAATCCTATCAATTCTATATAACGTAAAGAGAAACCAAAATTTGGTTGAATAAAGTATCTATTTATTGATATATATCCAAACAACAACAATATGGCAATATCGAGTTTGGTAACTTGAAACTCTTTAAATAAAGATGTAAAGAACATAATTAAAAAAACTTCAAAAAGAGCCACACAACTATATGCAAAAACAATAAATTTACTTGTTATTGTTGATTGTATGTAATCAGCTAAATTGAGTTGTGGCAGAACTACCAACAACAAACCTATGCTAATCAATAAAAAATAATTTATAGTTTTAGTAAAAAACATAATTCAACTAGAAACTAAAATAATGGAAGGTGAATATTATTTTACTCATTTTTTTTATAATATTTTACTAATATATAAAAATATCTCAAATACGGGATATTTTAATACATTATTATTGAATTATTAATCAATTTTGTGTCAGTTAAAACACATAATACATTAGATTAAAGAATATTAATACATAGTAAAAGCGATAAAAAAATATCCCATAAAAGGGATTATATATGTATATTTGTTTTTTTATCAACCTAACCCAACGCTATGAATACCGAAATTAATATCAATTTTAATAATGCAAGTTTTAAGGATTTTGAGAAAATTCCTAATTTAAATTTTTTTCAAAAGGTGAATACTTTTAAAAAATTTACCAATCACATGAAGATAAATGGGCACATGAATTATGGTTTTGTAACCCATAATGGTTGTGGCCCAGAAATTTTACTGAGTACACATTGTCAAAAAGAGCCAAAAAAATGCATAAGTTTAGTTTCAAATGATTATTTAAACTTCACTCAGCATCCTAAAATTAAAGCTGCTGCTATTGCCGGGATACAGAAATACGGAACAGGATCTGGTGCTTCTCCACTTATTGGTGGTTATCATGAGTACCATAATTTATTAGAAAAAAAACTATCTTCTTTTTTTAATAGACCTGAAGATTCTTCTTTAATTTACACTACAGGGTATACAACAAACAGTGCCACATTATTGGCAATGCTAAAAAGCAATGATTGTGCTATTGTTGATATGGCTGTCCACGCTAGTGTATATGAAGGTTTGTGGGAAACAAACGTAAAGAGATTCCCTCACAACAACCTTGATTATTTAGAGAGAGCATTATCTAATGCAAAATCAAAATATCAAACTCGAATGGTTATTATTGATGGAGTATATTCTCAAGACGGAGACCTTGCTAAAATGGATGAAATCTATCAACTTACGAAACAGTACGGGGGATTTCTTATGGTTGATGATGCACATGGTATTGGAGTTTTAGGAGAGAATGGTAGAGGAGCTATCGAAATGTTTAATTTATTAGATAAAGTTGATATAATATCTGGCACATTGAGTAAAGCACTTGGGCACATTGGTGGATTTGTAATTTCCAAACCAGAAGTTATAAATTACCTAAAATTTCAATCTCGCCAATATGTTTTCTCTTCAAATTCTACTCCAACCATCAACGGTTTATTAACTGCACTTGATCTAATTGATGAAGAACCTCAATGGAGAACGAAACTCTCTGAAAATGTAGCCTACTTTAAAAAAGGTCTATTAGATATGAACTTAGATATAGGCGTAACTGAATCTCCAATTATTCCCATAAAAATTGGAAATGCACATAAAACAGGAGATGCTGCAAGATTACTTTTAAAAGCAGGAGTATATGCAAATGCAATTATGTATCCAGGTGTATCACGTAAAGACGCTAGAATTAGAACAAGTTTAATGGCTACTCATACAAAAGAACATTTAGATAAAGCTTTAAATGGATTTGATTATGTAAATCAAAAGCTTGGAATTAATACAAAACAGTAAACTCTAAATAATTATAATATATATTTTTTAAATAAAACGAGGCTGTGTTCAACTCATAAGTGCAACAAACTTATTATTTAGTTTTTCAATAGGCGTAATATAATTGAATTTTCTAATAGGTCTGTTATTAATTGCTAATTCTACTTGTTTAATTCTTTGTTTTGATATTTTTCTTAAATCTGTTTTCTTTGGGAAAAATCTTCTGATTACTCCAATTCTATTTTCTACAGTTCCTTTTTCTTGAGATGTATAAGGTGTTGTAAAGTAGGTTTTTACATTAAATTTATTGGCAATTTTTTGGTGTCCAGCAAACTCTTTTCCATTATCAAAAGTAATTGTTTTCACATAACTTGTGCTAAATCTACTCAATCGTTTTGTGATTTTTTCAGTTACTTCTTTAGCGGTTTTCCCATTTAACTTTTCTATCATTGTAATTAAAGTAGCTCTATCTGTTAGTACTAATAAAGCTGATTTATGGTCTTTTCCCATCATTAAATCTGCTTCCAAATCTCCAATTCTTTTTCTCTGTTCTACTACAAATGGTCTTTCTGTAATATGAACTCTGTTTGTAATTGCACCTCTGGTATCTTTTATATTACCTCTTTTTTGCCTTCTTTTACCATGTTTTAATTCTTTGTAAAGCTCTTTATAAGGCAGGTTCTGCTTTGTGTTTGTTAATTTTGATTTCCAAATCCATTTATAAATCGTTTCATGACAAACAACGTTAATATTGTCTTGTTTCCATTTTTGATAAATCAGTTCTGGACTCCATTTATCTGTCCGCATTTTAGTTGCGATTGCTTGCTTAAGCTCGTCTGTTAATAATATTCTCTTATTCTTCTCACGATGTCGCTTTTTAGATTTCCTCTCTGCATTTGTAGCAATATAACTACCAGAAGTTCTTCCTCGAAGAGCAATTGAGCGTTTTAATTCTCTACTAATTGTACTTTTATCAACATCTAATTGTAAAGCTATTGCAGTTTGTGTTAAACCTGCTTGTAATAATGCCTCTATTTGATACCTTTGTGATAAGGTTAATTGTGTATATTTTTTCATGCAAGACAAATTTATACTTTTGACCTAAAACACTTGGGATTATTCTCAAGTGTTTTAAATTTGTATGTTGCACTTATTAATTGAACTTACAGAGTGTTTTAATTAAAAATTTATATTTTTATAATTATATTATATATAAAAGTACAGACCAATGGATAGGAAGAAATATGATGGAAAAATTAACAATAAAGACCGTTCTAAAGAAAAGTTAATAAATGCTGTAGGTAAAGTATTGAAAAAAAAGGGCTATGTTGGATTAACCGCTACAAATATAGCAAAAGAAGCTAATTTAAGTCGTAGGCTCATTACTACTTATTTTGACTCAGTTAATCATCTTATAGAAACCTATGTAAAAAGTAAAGATTATTGGGTAGAGGCTTCTGGGGAAATTGGAAAAATCATTATAGAAAATGGTGGTGACAGTTCTAAAAATATAATTAAATACCTTTTAGAAAATCAACTTGATTTTTTTTATAATAATAGTGAAATGCAAAAACTTATTTTATGGGAAATTAGTCAAAAATCAAAAATTATGTATGAAGTTTGTGAAGATAGAGAACGTCTCGGTTCAAAAATATTTGAACTAATCGACAAAGATCTTCAAGATAGTGATATAGATATTAGAGCCATATCGGCTCTTTTAGTCGCAGGTATTTACTATATGGTATTACATGCTAAATCAAATGATACAACATTTTGTGAAATTGATATAAATCAAACTGAAGGGTATAATAGAATTAGGAATGCTTTGAATTTTATTATAGAAAATACTTATAATTATAAAAAATCATAACCTGATATTCTGTAATTTATAATCACTTAATTAAAAAAATATACTTCTGCTTATAAAATAGAGTCTATCAAATTATTTAAGTTTATTTTATGCAATTATTTATTTTCTAACAGTGTTACTCTTATAAAAACTTCTCAATATTAGAAACTCCTTTTGGTGATTTTAAATTAATTCCTGCTTACGGTTTATTAAATAGTAGAATTCATATAGAGGATAACGATTTTGCTTTAAAAGAGGGGATATTACCAACAAATTTAGCACAAGGTATAATTACAAATCAATTCTATATTTTAGGTGAACAAGCAGGTATTTCAAAAAAACAGGTAGAAATATTTTTTGAAAATTTAACCTCAAAACAACATGAAGTTTTAACACTTATTGAAGTATCCTTCTTAAACGAAAAGATGAAACGAAATTACACTCAAGGTTACCAAACTGACTTAAAAAATTATTACGTGATTAGCGTTTAGTTTTTAGGTATAACTTACTTTCTATGAAATACTCTATCAAATCGTAGAAAAAATGATTTATATAAGTAGTATTTATGGCTCATGATGCATAAAAATTAGAATCTATTTATTTTCTTTTATTTAAATAAATCAACCAAAAGAAGTTAAAATCTTACAGCTATACTCCACCCTAACCGTATTAAACCCTTTATTTAAAAGGAATATTACATATTGTATTGGCAAATAGATTTGTTGTCTTTTAGTTTTTTTCAGATTACTTTGTTTTCTTTTGGAAGATAAAAGTATGTTTAAAGAAAATTAAAAACTCTAACTTTTAGAGTTTTAGTGATTGTTAAGAATCTAAAAATAACATTAGTATTAAAAATAGATTATAAAAGTAATTTTATTATTAAATTTCTTTTACACATCAGCTTTCAACATTACACGTGCAATATTTTCTATTATAATTATGCAAAATTACTAGTGCTAATGCTGGTATATAAATTGCTACTTCTGGTAAGTAAAAAAGTGCTAATTTTTCGTTTATAATTACTGTAAATAATAAAAACCAATTTATCCATAACGACAATTTCATCCATTTTACGGTGGTTAATTTTGTTGACCAATAAATAGCAAAAAAAGAAATTACTAAAAAAAATATATCAATATAACTCCACCAAACCGGAGTTGTTGCACAACAAGTATTCATACCCGTTTGTGCCACGAAAATAAATGGAGTTGCAATACAGTGTATTAGGCATAAAGAACTTACAAAACTTCCTAAAATATCAGATTTCTGTTTTAAAATTATCATTTTTTATTTTTTTGAACAATTAAGTTAAACGAATAACCTTTTTATTTCGTCTAACTTAATTACTTCTGTTTAATTTAAATTGCTATTAAGTAAAATGTTTTAAGTTTTTTAAAACTCCAAAACCTATTAATAATAGTATAATACAAGACATATAAAGAATATTATCATACAAATTAAAAGTAGTTTTAGATTTATAAAACACAGGTTTGTACTGTTTCCAATCTATAGAATTTGCGGCCTTTTTATCAAAGATTTTAGGATAGAATTGCAAACGTAATTCTTCATGAAACTTTGTTGTTGCATTTAAAAACGCTACTTGGTCAGTTAAACTTGTATTGGCAATAGCATTCATAGATAATTGTACTTGTAATGGCGGAAAAAACTGAGCAATCTTTTTACTTAATGATTCTCTTTTTTCAATTTTACTATACATTGCATCTCGCTCTTGTTTAGATTCATCATCGCCCATTTGTTGCATTGCATAATACCACAACCAAGAAAAACCTTCTTCTTGAAGTTTATAATGAGAAAATTGAGGATAATGTGCGTAAAATTTATCTAAAGTTTCTCTTTTATCAGTGTCCCATTTTTTATGATATTCATCTCTCTGCTTAATAGTCATTGTAAAAGCTTCTTCTACAGGATACTTATTGGTAATATAATTATTTACCAAAACAGGTAAAATAACAACCAAAACCAACCAAGTACTTAACAATACAATCGCATTTGTATTTGACGATTTTTTGAATAAAATGATAAAAAAGCAAATTGAAAACCAAAATAATATATACAAATAGCTTATTATTATTATTTGTAAAAAAGGTTTATTAAAAGGAATTCCTAAAATAATTTTAGCTAAAAAGAATAATAAGCCTAAAATTATTGCTACAAAAATTAGTCTTATTGCAATTTTTTGCAATAAAAATTTAAAAGTAGATTTTCCTTGAATCGTAATTAATTTCCAAGTACCATTCTCCTCTTCTTCTGATAGAACATTAAAGTTTAACGCAATTATAATTAGCGGAAAAAGAAAAATAATTAAAAAACTAATGTCTAAATTACCAACACTCAACTTCATAGGATTTACTAAATCAGTATCATATTTTTGTCCTTCAAGATTTAAAATAGTTACATTTTGTATGTGCGAATTTAAATCGCTTTGTCCTATAGATATACCTGCTAACGAATTTACAGGATTTATAAATGAAAACTTTAAATAGTACATCAGCAATCCTAAATCATCTTTATGAAGATTGGTTTGCTTTTTTATATGTTTTTCTTGCAGCACTTCTGTTTTAGCAATAACTTCTTGCTTTTGATTTAGAAATTGTTTTCCTGTTCCTATACTTAAAAACCCTAAAACCATTAAAATTCCAAAAGCCAATAATACCGTTTTTGATCTGAAAAATTGTTTGATTAATAAAGGATACATAACTAAATAATTTTAAAACGGTTAGAAAATTTGTTGATAAACAGAAAAGATAATAGAAACCAAATAATAAGCGTACAAATAGCTAATAACTGATTTTTTATCGTTTTATGAATAGATATATATTTATAATTAAATTTTGGTGCAGATTTCCAATAAGATTTATCAACCACGTTAATTTTACCTTCGCTACTCGTTGCTTTATTGCTAATAAATTTCATTTGTAAATCGTTCATATATTGAGATTGTTTGTATCTATAATCTTCTGTTTGTGATAGAAAATTAACATAGGTATCAAAATCTGTCCCAGAAAAACTCATCGATAAATTTTTAATTGCCAAATAAGGATTTAGTAATACCAAACCTTCTGTAATACTATTTTGTTTTCGATAAGTGTTAATTAATTTATTATGTTGTTTATTATAGATTTTGGCTGATTGTTCTTCTCCTTTACTCATTACAAAACCACTATAATTAATAGGTAAATCTTTAACATTGGTAACATTGTTTGCTTTTAAAATTGAATCTCGTAAATCATTAAAATAAGGATCATTTGGGTTATGACTATCTCCTTGTTTAGAAATCTCATCTTCAATAGCTGCTTTAAATTCAATTTTTGAAAGATTAGCATACATTAAGTTACCTACAACTTGTGCCATTTTTGGGGTAATTATAAAAAACAACAACCAAACGCTTAATAAACTTAACAATGCTTTGTTAGAATTTTGGCTTTTACCAGATACAATTACAGTAATAAAAGATAAAATTATATAAAATAAAACATAGCTTGTAGTAATTAATAAACACCTGATTGCTACTGAACTGTTAATTGCATCTTTTTCTTCTAAAAATACAATACTCCATAAAGAAATGAATGCTGGTATAAAAAAAAGTGCAGAAACTAAAAACAAACCTAAAGATTTTCCTAAAAGAATTTCTTTAACTTTTGCGCCTTGAATATGCATTATTTTTAAAGTTCCATTTTCTTTTTCTGAAGTGATGGAAGCATACCCTAAAAAGAAAATAATTAAAGGTAAAATAAGTTGCAACAACATGGTAATATTTAAATCGCCAAAACGAACCAAGCCAGTAGATAAACTTGCTTCAGAAAAGTTAGCTGTATGTTGTTTATGCGCTTCTAAAAAAATGGCATTACCAGTATAACTTTCTATACCAGAATCAAAAATACTTAATGGGTGTTGTGCGCGAAATACAAATGATCCAAAATGTGCCATTCTATGTGGATGTTTATCAGGATTATTATCCCAACTTTTTCTTGATTCATCTTGATGATGCTCTACGACTTGATGCTTTTTTTCAAAAGCAACCCAGCTTATTACAGTTACATATGTTAAAACCGATAAAAAAATAAACAATAGGATTAAAAGACCTTTATTGCTAAAGGTCTTTTTAAAAAATTGTTTTGCTAATAAAATAACAACTGCTTTTCTCATAAAAATTAGAAATTATAAGTAGCATTTAACAATACATTTCTTGGTGCTCCTGGTCCTAGTCTAGATGGATTTATACCACCTAACCAATAAGTTTTATTAAATAAATTATTTACTTTTAAAGTCAACTGTATTCCTGTATTATTTGGCTTATAGTATACAGCTGCATCAAATATTGTATATTCTGGTAATAGTAACCTATTAGTATTATAAGTTGGGTTATACCAAGTAAATCTTTCGTCTACAAATTGCGCACCAAAACCAACTCCTATTCCTCTTAAGGTTTTGTTTGTGAAATTGTAACGCCCCCAGAAATTTGCATTATGTTTAGGAGAACCACCAATTCTTTGCCCTATAAATTCTGTTATAGCATCTTCTTCTATTGTTGCATTTGTATATGCATAAGAAGCTGTTAGTTGTAAATTAGGTAAAACATAACCAGAAATATCTGTTTCAAACCCTCTACTTCTTTGCTTTCCTCTTGTGGTTAAATTATCCAAATCATAAGTATCTCCCAATAAAATATTTTTTTGAGTGATGTTAAAAATTGCAAAATTGGCGAATATTTTCCCATTTAAAAATTCTCCTTTAGCACCAATTTCTTGTAAAGAACTTTCTAAAGGATCAAATCTTGCTGGTGAAGCCGCCCAAAAGAAACCTTCTGCTGTTGGCGATAATGACACCGTGTTTGTATGTGGTTGAAAACCTTCTAAATACGTAGCATACGCACTAATATCTTTAGTAACTTCATAGGTTAAACCTATTCTTGGTACAAAAGCACTTGTTTTAAACTCTTGTTCATCACCTTTATAGTTAAATACGTCTGTAAACGTTTCGTATCTTAAATTTAACAATGCAGAAAACTTACCTACCTTAAATTGGTTTTGAATATAGAAACCACTTGAAGTATTTAAATTTGCAGGAATAGATAATTCTGCTAAATTATAAGCATTTGTATTTCTTGCTCCATTAAAAGGATTTGCTAAATTAAAATGCGGAACAGCAGGAACTGGCATGGTAACACCATCTACTGTCATCTGCTGAAAATTAGCTGCGTTTGCAGGTTTAAAATTAGCTTGTTTTCCATTAATTGTTAAATACCTTCTGGCACGTAAAAAACCTGCGCCAATTTTTCTTTCCCATCTTGTAGCATCATAACCTATTAATAATTTATTGGTGATATTTCCTTTTTTAATGTCGTAATTAAAATATCCACTAAAATTATCTGTTTCCCAAAATTGTTGTCTTTGGTCATATCTCATTCTTGCTAAAGTAGGTATCACATTACCATCAATATCTACTGCAGTTCCATCAAATCTATGTTCAGCTAAATCTTCATTCCAAGTTTGCTTCATAAACTGGGCATTAAAACCAAAGTTTTCTGTAAATTTTTGATTAAAATTAGCAATAAAAATTAATTCATTGGTTTTATAATGATCATTAGATGCGCCCACATTTCTTGTAATTGGTGTACTATTTAAATCAAACTCACCATTAATTGCTCCAAAAATTGGCTGACCTCTATCTAAATTTCCTTCAGCATCATTATAAATCATTTCCACATTTAATGATGTTTTATCATTTGGAACATAACTTAAAGATGGGTTTATTAAAATTGCATTGTTATTTACAACGTCTCTAAAAGAATCTGCATCTTGAAAAGCTACATTTAAACGATACAATAATGTTTTTTCATCATTTAAAGGTCCTGTAAAATCTGCTGTTGCTCTTAAAGTTCCAAAACTACCTGTTGTAAAACTTATTGAACTTCTTTTTTCTGCCAATGGTTTTTTAGTAACCATGTTTACGGTTCCACCAGGATCTGCACTTGAGAATGTTACAGATGATGGTCCTTTAATTACTTCTACACGTTCTAAGTGTGATGTTATTGGTTGTAAAAAATAATATTGACGTGTTCTCATTCCGTTAATCATTTGTCCGTCATCTGCTTGTGTAATACCTCTAATATTATAATGGTTGTACAAACCAGTTGCAGCTACACCACTTACTGTTTTTACAGCATCTACCAACTGAAAAGCCAAACGATCACTTAATAATTCTTTCGTAACAGTTGCTACAGCTTGTGGTAATTCTTTATTTTTAATGGCAATTTTTGTTGCCGAAAAAGAATAATCACTATTATAATCTTTACGTATTCTACCTAAAACTTCTATAGACTGTAAATATTCTGAAGATTCTTGAAGTACGATTTCTCCTAAATTTATATTTTGATTCGCATGTATTGTAATCGTTTTTTTGAAAGGTTTAAATCCAAGATAAGTAATACGAATATTATATAATCCTGTGTCACTTGCTTTAATTGTAAAGTTGCCTTCTAAATCTGATGTTACTCCGTTTTGTTTTTTTGCTGGATTAATTAAAATTATGTTTGCTCCTTCTATAGATACGTTCTGTGTATCTATAACTTTACCTGATATTTTAGCTTGAGAAAAGCCTAATTTTGCAATCAGTACTAAAATTAAGAATGTTGTGTGTTTTATATTCATTTTAAATTTGTGTTTGTAGTTTTTTTAAATTGTTTTAATGTATAAATCTTGTAATTCTTGTGCTGTAATGTTTTCTGTTTTGGCAGTATGTATTAAAGTTCCTTCTTTCATTATTCCTATTTTAGAACCAATGTTTACTGCATTAAAAATATCGTGAGTTGCCATTAAAATACCAACACCATTTGCCGCTAATTTTTTACATGTTTTTGCAAATTCTACAGATGCTTTTGGGTCTAAACCAGACGTTGGCTCATCCATTAATATATAAGAAGCATTTTTAGATAAAGCAACAGCAATACCCACTTTTTGACGCATTCCTTTTGAGTAAGTAGATAGCTTTTTAGTATAAGATTCTTCTTGTAAATTTGCCTGTTTTAAAAACTGAATTAGTGCTTCTTTCTGATATTTAAAACCCGCTAATCTGCTAAAAAAATCTAAATTTTCTAAACCTGATAAATTACTATACAGCTGCACCGTTTCTGGTATATAAGCTATTGAACTTCGTATAGATTTATTATCTAATACAGAAACATCGTTAATAAATGCTTCTCCAGAAGTTGGTGCTATTAAACCTAAAAAGATATTAATAGTAGTGGTTTTACCTGCCCCATTTTGTCCAAGTAGACAAAAAATTTCACCAGGATTTACTGTAAGACTTAAATCTTTGAGCGCAAACTTATCGTCATAACGCTTACAAAGCTTTTTTGCTTGTAGCATAATTAAAATTTAAAATATTAAGTTGAAAAATGTTATTTAATAGACAAAATATTCTTTAAAAGAACTAAATGATATCTAATAAATGGAAATAAAGACATATTAATCAATAATAATTACACACATTTACAGTGTATAATTATTATTGATTGATTAGTATGTTAAACTGTAAAAGTTGGTGGTGCTCTCGATTTCTTTAAATAAAAAATGAGAGATGTAAAATCTTCCTCATTTTTAAAGATAGGTTCCGTTAATAGTTTTGGAACTAATAAAGTGTATGTAAAATTTAGTGTTTTAGATATTTCTACATTTAAATAAATACCACATATAGAACAATCTGAATCTAAATCTGAAGTTTGATCTAATTCTAAAGAAGAAACTAAACCTTGATTGGCATTAGAAGCATGATCAAGAGAATGCTTAAGGGCTATAAAGTGTGTCATTAAAATGACCACTGACAAGACTAAACTAACTGTTCTCTTTAAATAATTCACGGCGTGAAGATATAAGTTTCTTTTTATTTTTTTAAAAAAATATTATATTTTTTTTTAAGCTGAATAAACTATTGATAATAATTTCTTTTATTATAATTCCTATAAAAAAAATAGATTAAAACTTTAATTTAAAAAAATGAACTTTGTTATTTACCTGGATGCAAGCTAAAGAACAAAAGATATAATTTATAAAATTAACAAAAAAAAGATTTTTTAGTAATTACGTGTTAAAATATTTAGAAGGAGATGTACCCATTATATTTTTAAAAGACTTATGAAACGTAGTTTTAGAGTTAAACCCAGCTTCTTGTGCTAAACCAAAAAAAGTTAAATTTTTAGCCTCTTCTGTTTCCGATAATTGAATAAATTCTTTAATTCTATAATAGTTTACAAATTCAAAGAAGTTCATCCCAATTTTTTCATTTAATAATCTTGCCAATTCAGGATTGCTAATACCCATTATTTCTGCTAATTCCGTTTTTAAGAGTTTTCTATTTAAATACGGTTTTTTAGAAAGCATTATATGCTTTAGTTTTTCTTTAAGGATTTCTAAATCTTCACTTTTAAGTTTAGATTGATTATATTTTGTTTTAAATTTTAACGATTTTAAAATAAATAAATCTGGGGTTACCATACTATAGTAAGCAATAAATAGAATTATAAAAGATATTGCTAGCCAAATGAACTGCCTTATCTTTTTTTCATCAATATTTAAATCTAAAAAACTAGATATATAAATCGTTAGCCAAGAAAATAAACAAATACCTATAGCCATTAAAAAGTTTAAGAAAAATCTTGTTTTTACAACATAACTAATTTCATTATTTAATTTTTTCTTAAATTTTATAAATTCTTTAATTGAAAAAAGCCAATACATAATATTTACAGATAAACCTAAAGCTACTAAAATATTTACGGTTTTATATAATTCTCCACTTTTTATTCTATCTACTATAATTGTATCTGAAGGTAACATAAAATAATAAACAACAAATAGGCTATACAAAACACCAGGAATATAATGTATTAGATTTTTATAGGAAAAATCTTTTTCTGAAAGAGATGTTTTTGTAAACAGATAAACTGTGCTTCCAAAAAGTAAAATTGCAAATTCAGAAATAGTTAAAAATCTAAAATTCTCTCCAAAAACTTTAGATATATAAATTATTTTTCCAGACAAGCCAAGTAGTAATACAAAAACGAAAACGATAACATAACTATTTAATTTTTTTCTTTTTTTAGGTGAAAATAGATAAATAATTAAAAGAAATATGCTCTGAAAAAAGCTAAAATAAATAAGTTGTTCCGTAAAATTTTCCATAGTGTTTTTTTTTAAAGAGGCTGTCTATAAAGTAGATTTAGCAGTTATTTTAAAGGAAATCAAAAAATCTATAATATTAAAATTTAATAAATAAGATTTATCTATTACTGTTGAAATAACAAAATCTAATACTTTTTAGACAGCCTCCATATTATATTACTTTATTATAAATTCGTTTACGTTTATTACTGATTTATTTTTCTTTAAAAAAGCTTCTTTTTTAAAATTATCGAAAGAGGCTTTAGAGGGCCAAGATGTTAATATTATAAAATTTGGTTTATACATATAACCTACAGAAGATTTAGGGTTATTTAGTCCTAAAAGAATAGTAGCTCCATTTTTCTTTGCCATTTTTGTCCATTCTTTTTGAAAATTTTTTATATCATTTTTGTTTTTTAGCCAATAAGCAGTAGCCACATTTAATTTTTCTGAATGTAGCTCAAAAGAAGTATTTTCGTTCATTTCGAAATAAGAAAGGTAAAAAGTAGACCACATTTTTCTTCTTTGTTGATGAAAGTCTGGTACTTTTTTGTCAATTTCATTTAAAAATTGTTCTCTAGCAGTCAAATTTTTCCACTTTCCAAAAACAAAATTACCAGGTTGTAAACCACCTTCTGTAGTTTCTGTAATATTAAGAATTGGTTGTGGAGTATATCCTGTTTGTAATGCAAAAGCAAATGCTGTTTTTTTGTATTCTGGAAAATATTTACCCATATCTGGTTTTCCTGTAAAAAGTAAAATATCTAATACTTCACCTTTTTTAAAATTTAATTTTATAACTTTAGATTGCCCATTTACATTCGATAGACTTAATAAAAAAATTGCTAATACTGTAATTAAATTTAATTGTTTCATAATTTATAATTTTTGTTTTAATATGAATTGCGAATGTAAAATGACATTATAAAACAGAAAAATAAAGTGGGTTAGATAAAGTACGCATACTGTAAATGGACTTATTTTATAGGAGGTTTAAGAATTTTTTACGAAAATCTAAGAATTTAATTTAAATAACGTGAGTTAGACACACTACTAATTAGCTACTAACCACTTAATTATTTTTCTTTTGAAAATTACTATTATTTCGTATAACGTAAGAAGAGGAATCTTACAAATTGTGGTTATAAATTATGAGGTTTCTCTTATTATCGAAATGGCACAAAAAACTAAACACCTATATTAATTTAAAATAGAATTATATATTGTTTCTTAAATCGAACTCTTATTAAATAGAATTAAAAAAAGGAATTAAATTTTCTTTGTAACTATTTCCTATAGGAATTTCAATTTTACCAACTTCCACATCATTTTTAGTAAACGCTGTAATTTTATGGGTGTTTACTATGTAAGATCTGTGAATTCTAATAAACCTTTTATCAATTTTTTTCTCAAAAGCAGAGATGCTTTCTTTAATCATTAAGGTATCTTCTTTAAAATGTATCTTAATATAATCTTTAAAACTTTCTAAGTATAAAATTGCATCAAAATCTATTTTAATCTGTTTTTTAGCTTTATTTACAAATACATAATTATTTCTTTTATTCTTATTTTCAGTTATTAAATTACTAGAATTATAAGTTCTTAAGAATTTTTGGATGGCTAAAAAAAATCGTTCAAAAAAAATGGGTTTTAACAAATAATCTATAGCATCTAATTCGTAACTATCTAAAGCATAATCTCTATAAGCCGTTGTAAAAATTACTTTTGGTTTGTTTGCCAAATTTTTTAGAAAAGTTGTGCCTTTTAAAACAGGCATTTCTATATCTAAAAAAAGTAAATCTACTTTTTCTAAACTTAAAATACTACTCGCTTCAATTGCATTGGCGCAAGAAGCTACCAATTTAAAATTGGGTAATTTATTTAAATAACTTTCTATAAGTTCTCTTGCTAAAGGCTCATCATCTACAATTATACAATTATACATTATCTAATTTTAAGTTGGCAGAAAACCAGTTTGTTTTATTCTCTATTATTAAATTATAAGCTCTAGGGTATAATAATTCTAGCTGTTTTTTAATATTTTGTAAGCCTATAGATTCTTTATTTGTTTTAGAATTTACTGTTAAAGGTTTACTATTTTCTACAGTAAAAATTAATTGCTCTTTATTTTTTAATATTTTAATATTTATTTTTGCTTTATCGATTTCATTAACAACACCATGTTTAAAAGCGTTTTCTACAAAGGTTAATAATAAAAGTGGTGCAATTTTTTCTTTTCCTGTAATATTTTTCTCGAAAGAAATTTTTACTCGATCTGCATATCTAATTTTTTCTAGAGAAAGGTAATTTTCAATCAATTCTATTTCTTTGTCTAAAGAAACATAATCATCATTACATCTATATAAAATATAATCTAAAATTTCTGAAAGTTTTTGAATAACCTTTGGTGCAGCATCCGATTTTTTTAAGGTTAATGCATATAAATTATTTAGAGTGTTAAATAAAAAATGCGGATTCAATTGATTTTTTAAAGCAGCCAATTCAGCTATTTTTTTCTGCTCATTTAAATGAAGCAAATGCTGTTTTTCTACCAATAATTTAAAAATTAACAACAACAAAGTTGGATACAATAGATACAAACTTTTTACAATAAATTCGCTAAAATTAGTTAATCTTCCTATAAAAGAAGCATCTACAAAACGTTTTACATAAACTGCATACGTTTTAGGAAAAGTCGGCTCAAAATAATTCATATAAATTAGCGTACAAACTATATAATAGGTTAATAAAGTAATTACAAAAGAAAATATAAAAGCATTTTTTCTTTGTTGGTATAAAAGTTTAGGAATTAAGAGTTCTAAAATAACAAAAGCCATTGTAATTTGCAGTGTTGCTCTTATAGCGTAAGTAATTATTAATTCTTCTGTGGTGGAGAAGTACCAACTGGAAGTTGATGCAGAAAAAAGAAAAATTATGATTCCAAAAATTAGATATCTAAATTTTGAGTTTGCTAAAAATTGTTTTGCTTTTTTAAGCATAAAATGATTTCTAAAAATTTTACTTGGTAGCCTTACAATACCAAATAATAAATATAGTAAAAAGAGTGTTTGGTATCCTTAAATAGATGCTAAAAAAAGCTTTTTTAATGCCAAATAGTGTTTTGCAGTAGACAAAAACATTTTATCTTCGTTTTAAACCAATTTGTCATAATTAATTCGGCCTCTATCATCGCTTTTAAAGAGATATTCATTTTACGTTTAGTTTCGCTAAATAATCAAAAAAAGTAAAATGAATTATTTAAAAAAATTAATCCTAATCGAGTATTCATCTAATTTTAAGAATTACTACTTAACGTTTGTTTTTTTTCTGTTTTCAGTTGCACTTTGTGCTCAAAAAGGAACAGTTACAGGAACCGTTTTAGACAAAGAAACGAAACAAACAATACCTTATGCAAACATTATTTTAAAGGTTGCAGACAAAATAATTTCTGGAGGAATTACGGATGATTATGGAAAATTTAAAGTTTCGAAAATTGAATTAAAAACGTATAATTTACAGATTCAATTTATAGGATTTAAACCCATTTCTAAAACAATTACGTTTAATAAAAACCAAACCAAGATAGATTTAGGGAACATTTTACTTGAAGAAGATGCTGTTTCATTAAATGAGATTGCAATTACTTCGGAACGCTCTACAATTGTACAAAAAGTAGATCGAAAAGTAATAAGCATTGGTAAAGATTTAACCACAGTTGGTGCATCTGCTAGTGATATTATGACAAATATACCCTCTGTAACTATAAATCAAGATGGCGATATTTCTTTACGAGGAAATGAAAATGTTCGTATTTTAATTGATGGAAAACCCACCAATTTAAGTGCCAGGGAATTACTGCAGCAAATACCTGCTACTTCTTTAAAAACGATTGAGTTAATTACAAATCCATCTGCCAAATACAATCCAGAAGGTATGAGTGGTATTATTAATTTTATTCTTAAAAAAGATGCAAATTTAGGTTTTAATGGTTCTTTTAATTCTGGCTTTACTTATGGAGAAAGAGCTAGATACAATAATGCTATTAATCTAAATTATAGAAAAGGAAAACTAAATTTTTATGGTAATTATGGTAACAGACTGGGTAAAAGTCTTGCTTTTGGAAACATTACCAGAACCATAGAACGAGTTTCGCAAACTACTAACAATGTTAATGATAATACTTCTCATTTAGTAAAACTTGGGTTTGATTATTTTATCAATAATAAAAATACATTCTCTTTTTATACCAATCGAAATTTTGCAAAAAATAAAATTAATGGAAACAGAGATATTCTTTTTTTTGATAATTCTTCCAATAATTTTAATCAAATTGATATTACAAACACAAACAATACAAATGCAAGTTATAATTTTGATTTTAAACATAATTTCGAAAAAGAAAAGCATAGCGTAGAATTAGAAGTTGATTACAATACTTTAGATAGCGATAACAATTACGATTTTATTTTTTCTGGCAACAAGCCTTCTGCAGATTATGTAGAGTCGATTACCAACAAAAAAACAAATACAACTATTAATTTAGATTATACAAAGCCACTTTTAGCCAATACAACTTTAGAACTAGGTGTAGAAACAAGGTTAAGAAATACAGATAATATTTACCAAACAGGAAACCCAAACTTTAATAATGCTACCTTTTCTTACGATAGAGAAATTTACTCTTTTTATGCAACTTTTAGTCAGTTTTGGAACAAATGGCAATACAATATTGGTTTGCGTTTAGAAGATTATAATGTAAATGCACAATTTTTTGAAAATGGAAAAACGCCTTTTTTCTTTACAGATAAACTGTTTAATGTTTTCCCATCAGGTTTTTTAAAATATACACCTAGTAAAACTAGTAAAAATGCGTATCAATTTAGTTTTAGTAGAAGAATAGATAGACCTTCGTTAAACCAAATAAACCCAATTAGGCAATTAAATACACCCCAAATTGTTATTACAGGCAACCCAAGTTTAGTTCCACAATTTACCAATTCTATTGAGCTAAATTACATCAGAAAAATTAACAAAGGAAATGTTTCTTTTGGTAGTTTTTACAGACAAATTTCAAATGAAATTAATAGAAGAGGTTTTTTTGATGCTGATAATCCTAATTTATTAATTATAGATTACGATAATTTTAATAACAATAATGCTTACGGATTAGAACTTTCTGCTTCTTATAAACCGTTAAATTGGTGGACAATTAATAGTAGTTTTGATGTGTATTCTAGAGCACAAAAAGGGGTAATAGAAAACGAAAATGTTTCTGTAAATAACACGTTATTAAATGCAAAAATAAACCAAAGCTTTAAAGCTACTAAAAACCTAACTTTTCAATTATTTGCATTATATACAGGTAAACAAAAAGTATTACAATATGAGCTTAAAGAAAACTACTTTGTAAATGCAGGAGCTAGATATAATTTTGCAAAAGGTAAAGGAACATTAAGCATTAATTTTAACGATATTTTTAAAACACAACGTTTTGCTTTTGAAGCTTATAGAACGATTATACAAACTGGAGAGTTTAGAAGAGATTCAAGATCTGTTTTTGTAGGTCTTTCCTATTTATTTGGCGGAAATAATAAAAATGTAAAACGCAAAAAAAGAGATAGAAACGAAAAAGCAGATAAGTTTTTATAGTAATTGTTTGAATTTTAATATCTGCAAACAGTCTTTTAAATTAATTTAAAGGGCTGTTTTTTTTTGATATATTATTTAACGTGAGCTCGATACATTACTAACTAAATAAACAACTATTAACCACTTAAGTGTTTATAAAAAATAAATATAAACTTTATTTCTTGCAAAAAACCTGTTAAGCTTTAAAAACAAAAAAGCATCGAATTAACGATGCTTTTTAAAATTTATTTCTTTAATTTAAAAATATTCATCAATTTAGAAAAGAAACCTTCTTTAACTTCATTTTCGTGATAACCATAGCCATATTTTCCATAGCCATACCCATATCCGTAACCATAACCATAGCCATAGCCATAGCCATATTTACTTTTAATGGAAAAGTCGTTTAATACGTAACTAATGTTGGTTACTTCTTTGTTTTTGTACTTATCGTCAATCATTTTCATCATTCCTTTTTCGGTATAATTCTGACGAATTACATAAATTACAGCATCCGAATATTTAAACAATTCCAAAGCATCTGATACTAAACCTACTGGAGGCGTGTCTATAATTACGTAATCGTAATCTTTTTTTAACTGAGTAAACATTTTGTCTGCAGCATCATTTAGTAATAATTCTGATGGATTTGGTGGTATTGGTCCTGATAGGATAACATCTAAATTCGGGATTTTTGTTGCTATTTTTACTTCGTCTAACGTTTTTTGATTAATTAAATAATTTACAATACCTACGTCATTCGATAAATCGAAATCATCATAAATTTTTGGTTTACGTAAATCCAAACCAACTAATATTGTTTTCTTTCCACTTAATGCAAAAACAGTTGCCATGTTTATGGAAATCATTGTTTTTCCTTCTCCACTTACAGAAGATGTTAATATTAAAGTTTTTGACTTGTTTTGATCTGTGTTTTTAAATAAAAACTGAATGTTGGATCTTAATGCTCTAAAAGATTCTGAAACCGAAGATTTTGGTCTTTCGAAAACCGCCAAATTATTCTTCGTAGAATTTCTACCCACAACACCTAAAACAGGAATTGCATAGTTATTCTGAATTTCTTCTGCAGTATGTATTTTACTGTCTAACAGCTCTCTAACTATTATATAAAGCAATGGAAAAACAATCCCTAGCATTAAAGCCACCATGTAATTAAAACTTGGTTTTGGGTATAAAGGTCCTTCTCCTAAATCTTTTGCAGTATCTACAATTTTAACATCAGAAACATTTGCGGCAATTGCTGTTCCTGCTTCGTATTTTTTCTGTTTTAAATAATTATAATTTGCTTCCGATAATTCGTAATCTCTTTGGAAAGTAATTAAGCCTTGTTCTTTTCTTGGAAGCCTTTTTAATTTAGATTTATAAGAAGCTAAATTTACATTTATTTTACGAAGCTTATTGGAATTTAGCCTTAAAAGAGAAGATATATTTTCTAATAGATTATTTTTAATAATGTTTAGTTCACTTGTTATTTTTTTAACTTCTGGATGAATATCTTTAACTGATTTTCTCATCTGTTCTCTAAAAGCAGATTTCGCTACATATTTATTAATTAAATCTACTATTTTAGGGTCTTGTAGCACTATTGTAGCTGGTACCAACTTATCTTTATTAAAAGAATTATTACTTCTTAGATAAGTTCTTAAGCCTACTAAGTAATCGTTATAATTTTGTAATTCTTTTCTATCTCTTTCTAATTGAATCGTTTCCTCATAAAAAGAAGATCCTTCTGTTGACAAGTCGAAAATGTTGTTAGACTCTCTATAATTTCCAAGATTTTCTTCAATCTCTTTTAATTTTATAGTTTCTTCTTTAAAAAGTGTATCTATATAAGCTTCTGTCTTAACAGCATATTCTATTTTTTGAACTTGCTTAATAGAGTCTAAAACTTGTACTGTTGTATTTAAATAATCTACAATTCTATTTTTATTTGTTCCTTCTTTCTGCAAAACTAATAGCGAAGCTGCTTTGGTTACAGTATTTACAGAAATACCCTTATTTGCTTTTACAGTTCCATCGAAATTACCAAATCGTATAAAATATTTTTCTCCAATTGTAAAAGTACCAATCTTATCTATTTTAAAATTTAAGAAATTAGTCTTAATAGAGTCTTTTACATTAAATTCTTCTGAATAGTATGAAGAGTTGGTACTGTAATTCTCTATGGTATTCGAATTATAAGTTATTATTTTATTATTGCCAGACTCATTAAATTCTGTAGAAATTTTGTAGGTATTTTCTCCTGTAATTTCAAGCGATATAAGCTTTCCATATAATTGTGGTTTTTTAACATTTAAAGCTACTTTAAAAGGTGTATAACCATAAACATCTGCCAATCGAAAACGACCTTCTTTTAAATACTCTACATAAAATTGCAACCTTTTTACAACAATTTCGTTGTGCGTTCTAGAAGTTAAAGTAACTTTAACTGTTTCTAATTCGTCACTTGCTCCACCCCAATTAAACGCAATATTGGTTCCTGTAGAAAATAGTGGGTTGTTTTCTTCTTTTACAGAAATTACAGTATTTAAACTGTAAATTTTTTGCATATAACCATTCATAAATTTGGCGATAATTAAACCAATAACTATGGTTACTAAGAATAACTTCCAATATGCCAATACTTTATATAAATAATCTTTAACATCTATATTAGGTTGGTTAGCTGTATCTTTTAATTGGTTGCTCATATTAAATTATAAATTTCTAGCCAATATAATGGTCGATGTTATTAAAGAAAGTACAGTAACAACAGTAGTTAAACTCTGTAAACCTGTAGTTCCTGTTCCCCAAGATTTCTGTTTTAAAGGAAGCACGTTTATATAATCGTTTGGTTTTATGTAAAAAACTTCCGAATTAAAAGCATCTATATTTGTTAAATCTATTGTATATTTTTTTGTTCCAGCCATAGTTTGTCTTACTATTTCAACTGCTTTTCTGTTTCCAACATCTGTAATATCACCAGAATTGGCAATTGCATCTAAAATAGAAACTCTATTTTGATAAATAATTTTTGTACCTGGATTTTCTATTTCTCCAAATATTGTATATTTTATTCCTGCTAATTTTACAGCTACAAAAACATTTTCTCCTTCTTTTACAAAATCCTTTAACTTATCTTCTATCTTTTGTTGCACTTCCTCTACTGTATAACCTAAAACATTAACATTTCCTAAAGTAGGTACACGAATATTTCCATAGTTATCTACACTATAATCCGAATAATAATTAGCATTACCAGAAAAACTTTGATTTGAATTTACTGTATTTGAACTAATGTTTTCAGTTTTTTTGAAAACAGAAACCAATTCTTGGTTGTTAGATTTTATAATAATATTAACCATATCGTCTATCCGTAACTTATAAGGGATATCGTTAATTCTCTTAATTTCTGTATTCGCTTTTGGTTGACCTTGTAAATACCTTAAGTCTTTATTTGACACACAAGAGCTAAAAAAAATAATTAGTAAAGGAATTGTAATGTAGTATTTCATTTTTATTTTTGGTAACATAAGTTACAAATATACTTTTTATGGATGTAAAGCTATAATTTTATTTTACTTTCGTTTTTCATTTTTACAGAATGTCTAATATAGCAATAAAATATTTTATTTTTTTATTAAAATCTACCAATCAACATGGGGTACATTCGCCTTTTGTGTATAATTTGGTTACCAAATGTTTTTACAAAAAAACGAATAATAACCTATGGAACTATTTTCTTACCATAAAAAAACACCTACTAGACAACAAAAAAAACATAAAAGTCACCGATTTTGGTTCTGGATCTCGAATTTTTAAAACAAACGAACGTGAAGTTGCTAAAATTGCGAAAATTGCAGGAATTTCTAACACAAAAGCAAAACTATTAATTAAAGTTATAAATTATTTTAAACCAGAAAACTGTTTAGAAATTGGTACTTCCATAGGTTTGGCAACATCTGCCATAAAAATTGGGAATGAGAATACAAAAATAACCACCTTAGAAGGCTGCCCAGAAACGAGTAAAGTTGCCAATGAACTACTAATAAATAACTTCAAAAACATAAACCTTATCACAGGAAATTTTAATAAAACACTTCCTGAAATTGTAAAAAATAACAAATACGATTTTATTTATTTTGATGGAAATCATACCAAACAATCAACATTAAATTATTTTAGAACTTGCTTAAAAACTATCCATAACAACTCTATTTGGATTTTTGATGATATTTATTGGAGCCAAGAAATGCAAGAAGCTTGGACAGAAATTAAAAACCACCCTTCTGTAACAGTTACTGTAGATATTTTTCATTGGGGAATTGTTTTCTTCCGAAAAGAACAAGAAAAAGAACATTTTAAAATAAGAACTTGAAAAAGATGTAATTGTTTAATTGTTAAACTCTCTTAATTAAAATAACTACATACCTTAAAGTTTGTAACTTTGAATTTTAAATCTTAAACTTTCGAACCTCTTGATATGAAAATATACACAAAAACTGGTGATACAGGAACTACTGCCCTCTTTGGAGGAGCCAGAGTAAAAAAATACAATTTACGCATCGATTCTTATGGAACTGTAGACGAATTAAACGCTTATATAGGTTTAATAAAAGACCAAGAAATAAATGCTGATGTTAAAGAATCTCTTTTAAAAATACAAAACGAATTGTTTACTTTAGGTGCAATGTTGGCAACTCCACCTGAAAAAGAAACTCTAAAAAATGGTAAAGAGCGTTTAAATATTCCTAAAATAGATGAAGATGCTATCTTATTTTTAGAAAATGAAATCGATAAAATGGATGCAAAATTACCGCAAATGACTCATTTTATTTTACCTGGAGGCCATCAAGCAGTGTCATTCTGTCACGTAGCAAGATGCGTTTGTAGACGCGCAGAACGTCTTTCTGTAGAGCTAAATGACGAAGAAACAATTAATAATGACATCCTAAAATACTTAAACCGACTTTCTGACTACCTTTTTGTGCTGGCACGAAAATTGTCTAAAGACTTACAAGTAGAAGAAATCAAATGGATACCTACTAAAAACTAACACGTTCTTTTTTTATCGGTTAGAAGAAATTTTAATTTTTATTTAAACACTTAGTTCATTAACAATAAGATGCTTAAAAAAAATAAAAAAGACTTCACAATAAATTTCTTAAAAAAGACTTGCATAATTCAGCAAAAAAATTATTTTTGCACAAAATTAAACAATAAGAAATGTATTGGACATTAGAATTAGCATCTTATTTAGCAGATGCACCTTGGCCAGCAACCAAAGACGAATTAATAGATTACGCTATTAGAACTGGAGCTCCTTTAGAAGTCGTAGAAAATCTACAAGATATAGAAGACGAAGGCGATTCTTACGATTCGATTATAGAAATCTGGCCAGATTATCCCACTGAAGATGATTATCTTTGGAATGAAGATGAATATTAAAAATTTTAAAACCATATAAAAAGTCTCTAAAGAGGCTTTTTTTTTGTTTTGAAATTCATTGAAAATAGTACTTTTTTTCAAGTTTTTAAAAACTTGATTCACAATTAAATAATGTCAGTTAATTTTTTAGCTGATTAAATCATAAATAAAAATGAGCATTTTAAACTCCGTAATTAAACTTTTTGTTGGAGACAAACAAGAAAAAGATTTAAAATCTTTACAACCAATTGTAGAAAACGTTAGAAAATTCGAAGCAGAATTTTCTAAATTATCTAACGACCAATTAAGGGCAAAAACAATTGAATTTAAAGGCAGGATTCAAGAAGCTACAAAACCATTTAACAACAAAATTGCTGTATTAGAAGAAGAAGCTAAAACTGCAGATATAGACAGGCAAGAAGACATTTATACAGAAATAGATGCTTTAAA
Organism: Polaribacter cellanae; assembly: GCF_017569185.1. NCBI lineage: Bacteria > Pseudomonadati > Bacteroidota > Flavobacteriia > Flavobacteriales > Flavobacteriaceae > Polaribacter > Polaribacter cellanae. Next base: position 988,668 of record NZ_CP071869.1, read on the forward strand.
AGACGAAGCTTACAAAGTTTCCGAAGAAACATTAAATACAATTATGCCAGAAGCTTTTGCAGTTGTAAAAGAAACAGCGAAACGTTTTGTGGAAAACAAAGAAATTGAAGTTACTGCAACTCCTTATGACAGAGAATTGTCTGGCGAGAGAGATCATATCGAATTAGATGGCGACAAAGCTTTTTGGGCAAATTCTTGGGATGCTGCTGGAAAACCAGTTACTTGGGACATGATTCATTACGATGTACAATTAATTGGTGGTTCTGTTTTACATCAAGGGAAAATTGCAGAAATGATGACTGGAGAAGGAAAAACTTTGGTTTCTACTTTACCAGTTTATTTAAATGCTTTAACAGGAAATGGTGTGCATTTGGTTACTGTAAATGATTATTTAGCAAAACGTGATAAAGCGTGGATGGGACCAATTTTTGAATTTCATGGTTTTACGACAGATTGTATCGATTACCATCAACCAAATTCAGATGCACGTAGAAAAGCTTACAATGCAGACATTACCTATGGAACAAATAACGAATTTGGTTTCGATTATTTGCGTGATAACATGGCGAGTTCTAAGGACGATTTAGTACAAAGACCACCAAATTATGCAATTATAGATGAAGTTGATTCTGTTTTAATTGATGATGCAAGAACACCTTTAATTATTTCTGGTCCAGTTCCACAAGGAGACAGACACGAATTTACCGAATTAAAACCTTTAGTTGCAGATATCGTTTCTTTACAAAGACAACATTTAGTAGGTGTTTTAGCGGAAGCTAAAAAATTAATTGCAGATGGAGATACCAAAGAAGGTGGTTTCCAACTATTAAGAGTTTACAGAGGTTTACCTAAAAATAAAGCGTTAATTAAGTTTTTGTCTCAAGAAGGCATCAAACAAATTCTTCAAAAAACAGAGAATTATTACATGCAAGACAACAATAAATTAATGCCAGAAGTGGATCAAGATTTATACTTTGTTGTTGAAGAAAAAAATAACCAAATTGATTTAACCGATAAAGGAATCGCACATTTATCAGAAAAAACACAAAACGACAGTTTCTTTGTTTTGCCAGATATTGGTGTAAAAATTGGCGAAATTGATAACGCAGATATTTCAAAAGAAGAAAAAGCAAAACAAAAAGACGAGTTATACAAAGACTTTAGCATAAAAAGCGAACGTATTCATACGATGAATCAGCTTTTAAAAGCCTACACAGTGTTCGAAAAAGATGTAGAATATGTGGTTATGGACAATAAAGTAATGATTGTTGATGAGCAGACTGGACGTATTATGGATGGTCGTCGTTATTCAGACGGATTACACCAAGCTATTGAAGCCAAAGAAAATGTAAAAATTGAAGATGCTACACAAACCTTTGCAACAGTTACACTTCAAAATTACTTTAGAATGTATCGCAAACTGTCTGGAATGACAGGAACTGCGATTACAGAAGCTGGTGAATTATGGGAAATTTACAAATTAGATGTTGTAGAAATTCCTACAAATAAACCAATTCAAAGAGACGATAAACAAGATTTGGTTTATAAAACTGCTCGTGAAAAATACAATGCAGTAATCGACGATATTGTAAAATTAGTCGAAGAAAAAAGACCAGTTTTAGTAGGAACAACTTCTGTAGAAATATCGGAATTATTAGGTAGAATGTTACAAATGCGTAAGATTCCTCATAATATATTAAACGCAAAATTACACAAACGAGAAGCAGATGTAGTTGCAGAAGCTGGTAAACCAGGAGTAGTTACAATCGCAACAAACATGGCAGGTCGTGGAACCGATATTAAGCTTTCACCTGAAGTAAAAGAAGCTGGTGGTTTGGCAATTATTGGTACAGAAAGACACGATTCACGAAGAGTAGATAGGCAATTAAGAGGACGTGCAGGAAGACAAGGAGATGTTGGTTCTTCTCAATTTTATGTGGCTTTAGACGATAATTTAATGCGTCTTTTTGGTTCGGACAGAATTGCAAAAATGATGGATAAAATGGGCTTAAAAGAAGGCGAAGTAATTCAGCATTCTATGATTACCAAATCTATTGAAAGAGCACAAAAGAAAGTAGAAGAAAACAACTTTGGTATTCGTAAGCGTTTATTAGAATATGACGATATTATGAACTCGCAACGTGAGTTTGTTTACAAAAGAAGACGAAATGCTTTGGATGGAAAACGTTTGCAAGTAGATATTGCAAACATGATTTATGATACGTGTGAATCTATCGTAAACTCTAATAAAGCCATTAAAGATTATCAGAATTTCGAATTTGAATTGATTAAGTTTTCTTCGATGACTTCTCCTTTTTCTGAAGAAGAATTCGATAAAATGTCCGAAAAAGAACTTACAGACAAATTATACGACATTGTTACAGAACATTATAAAAACAAAATCGAAAGAAATGCGGTTTTAGCATTTCCTGTAATTAAAGATGTTTATGAAAATGAAGGAGATAGATACGAACGTATTGTAGTTCCTTTTACAGATGGAACAAAATCTTTACAAGTAGTTACCAATTTAAAAGAAGCGTATGAAAGTGAAGGAAAAAGTTTGGTTACAGATTTCGAGAAAAATATCACTTTAGCAATTATAGATGAAAATTGGAAAGAACATTTACGTAAAATGGACGAATTAAAACATTCCGTACAAAATGCATCTTACGAACAAAAAGACCCTTTATTAATCTATAAATTCGAAGCTTTTGAATTGTTTAAACAAACTGTAGACGAAATTAATAAAGAAGTATTGTCTTTCTTATTTAAAGGAGAATTACCTGCACAAGATAGGTCTCAAATTTCCGAAGCTCGTCAACAAAAAAGACAGCGTTTAAACACGAGTAAAGCAGATGTGCAAAATTCTACAGAACAAGCAATTTCTAATTCTCGTCAGCAATCTTCAGAACCTGTTGAAACCATTGTTAGAGAGCAACCAAAAATTGGTAGAAACGAACGAGTTACCATTAAAAATGTAATGAGTGGTGAAGAAAAAGAAGTTAAATTTAAACAAGCAATTCCTTTAATTGAAAAAGGAGAATGGGTTTTAATAAATAAATAAATAAATAACAACCACTTATACGCCTATTAAGTAGAAGCTAAAATTAATTAGTAAGTCCAAAAATTTCTAAATTAGAAAATTTTGGACTTATTTTTTATGATTGAGGCTGTAAACCCAATCTTCCTTACTCTTATGTTTAAAGAGTAGTATGTTTTAAAAGTATTTAATATTATTTCTATTCTTCGAAAATAGTAATCTTCTTATCGTAATTAATTTTCCCACCATAGATGTAGCCTTCCAGTATCAGGCAATACACCATTTCTGTTAAAAAGGGCAATTTTGTAAGCTCATTTAACTCGTATTTAGCACGATACTTATGTTTTTTTCCATCGAAAGTGGTAAAAACTTCGTTATTAATAATTGTACTTTTTCCTTTTGCTATAAGATTATGCTCTGCATCATAAATTTTTATAGGTGTAAGGCTAGTAGCAAGATAATGATCTGGAGATTTTACATACCCTATTACCTTAGTACCTTGAGATCCCCCCTTAACAATAGTACCATCGCGTTTTACGAAGGCATCTATAGCTTTTGCTCTTACTTCGTTAGCTTTTTCGACTTTTTTAGCATCTGTAACAGCAGTACCTGTTTGTTCTACCAGTTTTTTAATAGCACTTACATTAAGACCAGAGTCGAGGTTCCAATAATTGTTTTCAACAAGGTATTCTATGGTACCTTTTTCTGTTCTAAAACCTATTTCGCTACTAGGTAGTTCCATTTTCTGATTAGTAAAATTAAAATTAAGTACATAAAAATAGTCGTTACTTTCTCCACTATCACCCATTACACGCTCTACTCGAAAAGAATGATTATTAAGGTCTTTAATAACATAACCACCATTATTATAATTAGAAAATCCAATGTGCTTGGTTTGGTTGTATAAAATCTCACCTTGTTTTACTTTAATTTTTTGAGTAGAAGAACAACTCATTAAAGAGATTAATGTAAGTAAAAATACTGTTTTTAAATTCATTTTATTATTATTTTTAATTGGTTTCAAATATAGTTAAAACTATGCTTTTGTTCATTTTACTTTGGCTTTTGGCTTGTAAAAAAACACGAATTTTTAAACAGTTTTCCTGTTTTAAATCTCATTAAATTATCAATAAAAACAACACTTTAACATCTATTTGAAATGTTTTTCAGGGGATGGCTAATTAATTATAATTCAAATCATTTAGAAGGAAATACTTTAACTTATGAACAAACTCAGCTTTTACTATTTTTTGCCAAAAGTTCTGGCGATGTTCCAGTAAGTGATATTGAAGAGATGAAAGCTCATGATGTTGCTCTTTCTCAAATTAAAGAAATGGCAAAAGATAACGAGCGTCCATTATCTGAACTTTTTATAAAAGAACTTAATAAAACAGTTCTTGTGAAACCTTTTTGGAAAAATGCTGTCTCTTCAAATGGTATTCCTACTCGAAAAAGAATAGAAATTGGCAAATATTAATGAGCATCTTTCTTCAATAATTCTGGGAATTTCTTTTTAAAACGATTCAATCTTGGAATAGAAACTGCTTTTACATAACTCTGGTTCGGATTCCTTTTTTCAAAATCTTGATGATACTCTTCAGCCTTATAAAAACGCTTTAATTTAGTTACCTCTGTTGCGATTTTTCCATTGTACACTTTATCATTTAAAATAGTTAAAATAGTTTCAATTGTTTGCTTTTCTTCTGCAGTTTTGTAAAAAGCAATCGAACGATATTGTGTTCCATAATCTGGGTGTTGCCCATTTACAGTTGTTGGGTCGTGAGAACCAAAAAACACATTTACCAAGGTTTCAAAACTTACCACTTTAGGATTGTAATAGACTGCAACTGTCTCTGCATGTCCTGTTTTTCCTGTTCCAATTTTTTCGTAAGTTGGGTTTAACGTATTTCCTCCAGCATAACCAGAAACTGCTTCCTCTACTCCTTCTACGCTCTCGAAAATAGCTTCAACACACCAAAAACAACCACTTGCAAAATAAGCAACTTTGGTGCCTTCTTGCGGAACATACACTGCTTGTTGGTCGTTTTGTTTTTTATTCGAAAATCCAAAACAAGAGATTAGTAAAAGTGTAAAAGAAAATATTAAAAATGGTTTTATCAATTTCATATGTATTTATTATAGATTATTATTAATTAAAAATTGCACTAAGAACATTGCATAAAAATCTCAGTGCAATTTTCGGAACTTTTAATTCGAAAATGAACCTTTCGAACACTTATTCAGTCGTAAAATTACGCTTCTATTTACAGTTGTTTACAACTTTAGTATTTTATTAAGAAACCTATTTGTATAAACCCCTTTAGATGGTTATTTTTGTTAAATAATCATTAAAACAGTCTTGTTAATTAGTGAAAAACTAAAATTTTAAGCTTAGAGTTCTCGACTGCGCTCGAACAGACATAGAAGTTTTGAGTTTTTTACTACAAAAGAAGAAACAACATTAGCATTAATATAAATAAATGGAGCATTTTATAGTATCAGCACGTAAATACCGTCCTCAAAATTTCGAGGATGTTATTGGGCAACAAGCCATTACAAACACGTTAGATAACGCTATAAAAAACAATCATTTAGCGCAAGCTTTGTTATTTACAGGGCCAAGAGGCGTTGGTAAAACTTCTTGTGCAAGAATTTTGGCAAAGAAAATAAACCAACAAGATGCAGCATTGTCAGAAGACGAAGATTTTGCGTTTAATATTTTCGAATTAGATGCAGCTTCTAATAATTCTGTAGATGATATTCGAAATTTAACCGACCAAGTTCGCATTCCACCACAAACAGGAAAATACAAGGTTTATATTATTGATGAAGTGCATATGTTGTCGCAAGCAGCATTTAATGCCTTTTTAAAAACGTTGGAAGAACCGCCTGCACATGCTATTTTTATTTTGGCAACTACAGAGAAGCACAAAATAATTCCTACGATTTTATCTCGTTGTCAAATTTTCGATTTTAAAAGAATTGGAGTTTTAGATGCTAAAAATTATCTAAAAAGCATTTGCGAGAAAGAAAATATTATTGCAGAAGACGATGCTTTGCATATTATCGCTCAAAAAGCAGATGGTGCCATGCGTGATGCTTTGTCTATTTTTGATAGAGTTGTAAGTTTTTCAGGAAAAAACTTAACTCGTGAAGCAGTTACCGAAAACTTAAATGTTTTAGATTACGAAACCTATTTTACGATGACTAATTTAATGCTTCAAAATAAAATTCCTGATGTTTTAAACGCATTTAATATGGTTTTAGGAAAAGGTTTTGAAGGACATCATTTTATAAACGGATTGGCAAGTCATTTTAGAGATTTGTTGGTGGCAAAAGACAAAGCGACTTTAGAATTGCTGGAAGTTGGAGATACTGCCAAAAAGAAATATTTAAAACAAGCAGAAAAAGCAAGCATTCCTTTTTTAATGCAGTCTATTGAAAAAGCAAATAATTGCGATTTGAATTATAGAGCAAGTAAAAACCAACGTTTGCTGGTGGAGCTAACGCTCATGCAAATTGCCTCTATCACTTTCGATGGAGAAAAAAAAAAGCCAGCTAACTACATAATTCCTGCTACTTTTTTCCAAGCACTTTCACCTGCAAAAAAACAAATTGTAAAACCTGTTGAAAAAAAGGTAGAAACTCCTGTTATTAATTCCCAAACTCTTGCTACAGAGAAAAAGATTGTTAAAAAACCAATCTTAAATATTGCAAAAAGGCGGTCTTCTCTTTCTTTAAAAAGTATTCACGAGAAAAAAGAAAAGAAAAAAACGATTGTTGAAGAAAATTTCGACAATCACCCAAAAGACGTTTTTACAGAAAAGGAATTGCAAGAACTTTGGAAAGAATACACTGCACTTCTACAGAAAAAAGGAGAAAGAAGTATGGCTTCGATTGTAGGCACAGATGTACCAAAACTGAATGATAGCTTTAAAATTTCGTTTACAGTTCCTAATAAACTAATGCAAGACCAGTTTTTAAAAGGGCGACCAAAACTATTAAAATTTTTGCGTGAAAAATTAAACAATTACGGAATAGATATTGTAACTGTTTTAAATGAAACTGTAGAAAAAAAATTCGCTTATACTCCACAAGAAAAGTATAATAAGTTAAAAGAGAAAAATCCGCTTTTAGATAAATTACGCCAAACTTTTGAGTTGGATTTGTAACAAAAATTACTTTATTTCTACAAATAGAAGTACTTAGGAAGTAAAATTTAAGTGATTATATCAACTATGAACTATTTTTTAGCATTATTATTCATTTTTACTTCTCTTTATATTTTTAAAAGATTTTCAAACAGAAGAAAACTAAAAAAAATTAGAGCTTCCCTTTCCGAAAATTGGGGAAAAGAATATAAGAAATCTCATTATAACTTTTTTGTAATTGGTAAATACTTCAATAATAATTTTAATAAAAGTGAAGCTTATCATATCATCTCAGAAAAATGTAAAATAGATTTAGATATTGACGATATTTTTAAATTTATTGATAGAACATCTTCAAAAATTGGCGAGCAATATTTATACTTTAAATTGCGAACAATTGGAAGTATTGAAAATCTTTTAAAATTTGATTCTCTTGTCGATTTCTTCAAATTGAACAAAAAAGTTAGTATTTCTTTTCAAATGGAATTATCGAAATTAAATTCTAATAACTCTTATTATTTAGAAGAATTAATTAACGATAAACAGTTAGAAAAACCAAAATACATGTGGTTGATAATTACACTTACCATTAGTGCAATTTCATGTTTAATTTTAGCTTTTTTTAATCCGTTTTTTGGTTTGGCTTTAGTTCCAATTTCAGCTATAAATATGGTGTTTCATTATAAAAACAAACACAGTGTTACTTATTATTTAAATGGTGTAAATCAATTGTCCAGAGCTTTAAATGTTAGTAAAGAATTAAGTAAACATCCTTACATAAAAACATATTTTAAAGACCTTTCTTTTATTCAAAAAATAAAATCGATTAAATTTAAGACAGAATTCATTGCTTTTGAAAAAAATGTTAGTAATGAGTTTTTATTTGCTTTTTGGTTCTTATTTGAGATTATTAAAATTCTTTTTAATATTGAATATTTAGTATTTTATAGTTTTATAGATTCCATTACCAAAGAGAGAAAAAGTATTGAAAAAATGTTCCTTTTTATTGGAGAAATTGATATCGCTATTTCTACAGCTTCCTTAAAATCTGGAAATTTAAAAATTTGTAAACCCACTTTTACCAAAGATAAAACTATTGATTTTACAGATATTTACCATCCTTTAATTGAAAATTGTATCGAAAATAATATACTGTTAAATAATAAGAGTATGTTGTTAACTGGCTCTAACATGTCAGGAAAAACAACATTTATAAGAACAGTTGCTGTTAATAGTATTTTGGCGCAAACATTGCATATTTGCTTTGCAAAAAAATACGTAGCACCATATTATAAAGTATTTTCTTCAATAAGAATTACAGACAATTTATTAGACGATACAAGTTATTATTTACAAGAAGTTTTAGCTGTAAAAGAGTTAATAAATGCTTCATTAAATTTAGAACCTTGCTTATTTGTTTTGGATGAAATTTTTAAAGGAACAAATACTGTTGAAAGAATTTCTGGTGGAAAAGCAATTTTATCTTTTTTGAATAAAAAACAACACACAGTTTTAGTTTCAACGCACGATATTGAGTTAACAGAACTTCTGGAAAAAGACAATTTTGCGTTATTCCACTTTAGTGAAAAAATAAAAGATGATAAATTGTTATTCGATCATAAATTAAAAGCAGGAAAACTAAAAACAAGAAATGCAATTAAAATATTAGATTTATATAAATATCCACCAGAAATAATTAAGGAAGCAAAAGATGTAGAGTCTACTTATTTTTCTTGACTTTTTTACACTTCAATTTAATAAACAATTCAATAGCAATGGGTTTTAACCCATTGTGATATGTTTTCGACTAATGTTGGCTTCAGCCAAAATATTTACAAGTAGCGTGGAAATTTTGGCTAAAGCCATTTGTGTGAAATTTATTCATATCATCCAGCTAAAGCTGGTTGCAATTGACAAGGTTTTAAGTTTTAAGTCGCAGTTGCAGTTTTCAGTCGTAGTTGATAAAAAACTTTGCGACTTACTTTTCCTAATTTTTAACACTTTCTTTATTTTCTTCCAAAGGCTTTCCTAAATACACCAAAGTGCAGTTTTCTTTAGGCTCTTCTAATTTTTCATATTCAGGAATTAGGTAAATTTCTTCTCCTTTTCTAACGAATAAAGGTACAGATCTCGATTCTCTAAACAATTTAGAAAGCATTGCTTCGTAAGCATCATTGGTTTCAATTTCTACCTCGTAAATTTTAGGGTTGTCTCTAAAAGCTTCACTTAAATTAATATAATCGTCTTTTGGAGTTAAAAACTGAGTTCTACTATTTAATGTCTTATTTCGAATCTCTTTAGAAGTTGCCAATCTAAAAGCGCCATGTTCGCCAAAAGATTCCGAAAAATTGTTAATTGCATATTGGTTTACAGCCTCACTACCTGTCATTGCAATTAAATAACCAACATCGTTTAATTCGATATTATCTGTTAAATCTTCATCATAAATATTAATTGTATATGCCTCTAAATCCATATTATTCGCTTCTTGAATAAAGTTTTTATTAGAATCTATCAAAACAACTCTTTTATCATTTTCTTTTAAATAATGCGCTATTAATCTTGCAGGGCTAGATGCTCCCACAATTAAAATCGCATTCGAACTTTTTAGAAAAACATCTACTAATTTTGCAAATAATCTTGCAGTTGTGGCGTTTAAAAGTACGGTTCCTAAAACAATCATAAAAACCAAAGGTGTAATGTATTCTGCACCTTCTACGCCTTCTTTTAATAATTTACTTCCAAATAAAGAAGCGATTCCTGCAGCCACAATACCTCTTGGTCCCACCCAACTTATAAATAGCTTCTCGTTTAATTTTAATTTAGAATTATGTGTACTTGCAAAAACGGCCAAAGGTCTAATTACAAAAACTACAATTGCAAATAAAATAGCAGTTTTCCAAGTATATAACAGCAGTAAATCTTCCATATTTATGTTTGCTGCTAATAATATAAAAAGGATAGAAATTAATAAAACACTTAGAGATTCTTTAAAATAGAGAAGTTCTTTGAGGTTTTTTAATTTTCCGTTTCCTAAAACCATTCCCATAACAACAACCGCCAAAAGACCAGATTCATGCGCAAAAAGTTCCGATTCTACAAAAACTAATAGCACTGTAGATAAAGAGACTACATTTAATAAATAATGAGGAATTAGTTTTTTGTTAACAGCGTATGCCAATGCATGCGCAAATGTAAAACCAAAAGCAGTACCAAATAACAAAATTTTACCAAATTCTATTAAAGCGGTTTTAGTAAACCCTCCATCTCCATCTACACTAATAAATTCAAAAACCAATACTGCAACTAAGGCTCCAATCGGATCAATTAATATTCCCTCCCATTTTAAAACCGTAGAAATATCTTTCTTTAAAGGAATATTTCTTAAAATTGGTGTAATTACAGTTGGTCCTGTTACAATAATTAACCCTGCAAAAAGAAAAGAAAGTTCCCAACCTAAATTAAAAACATAATGTGCCACAATACCTGCTCCAAAAAATGTAATTGTAGAACCAACAGTAATTAATTTTGTAATTACGGGCCCAACATTTTTAATTTCGGCTCTTTTTAATGTCAACCCACCTTCAAAAAGAATAATACTAATGGCTAAGGAAACAAAATAATACAAACTTTCTCCAGGAAATAGTCCTTTTTTTCCATTCCAAATGGGCTCAATCCACTTAGAACCATCTTCGCTTAAGAATTCAGCAGCAATTGGCCCCACTAATAAGCCTATTAAAATTAAGGGTAAAATAGCTGGAATTTTAAATTTCCAAGCTACCCATTGAGCCAATATTCCTAAAATAATTATTCCTGCTAATTCTAACATACATTTTCAATTTTCAAAAAAGTAAATTTAAGGATGTTTCCCTATGATAAAAATAATTTTTTAGTTTTTTTCTTTCTTATAAAGTTCCCTATATTGTGCATTCAACCTAATTTTAAAATCTTTTTTTGCAACAAATTCATAAAATTTTAATAGGAATTGCGTTTTCGCCGAATTTAAAAGCAAATCTTTTCGAAGCCATTAGAATGGCAAATATGTTTAATGCTAAATTAGTAGGCGTTCACGTTGGAAAAAAAACACTCGAAAAAGAGCAAAATATTAAAGCTCTATTAACAGAAGCAGAAGTTCTAAAAAAACCACTGAAAACAATTTGGCAAGAAGGCAAACCTGTAAATGTAATTTTAGAAACATCTGCAAAAGAAAACATAGATTTATTAATTTTAGGAGCCATTCAACAAGAAAATTTGCTACGATATTATGTGGGTTCTATTGCCAGAAAAATTACAAGAAAAGCAAATTGCTCTGTTTTGTTACTAATTAAACCATCAGTTAAAAGAATACCATGTAAACATATAATAGTAAATGGATTACACGATACAAAAACAAAAGAAACCATTAAGACTTCTATCTTTTTTTCTAAAAATTTAAGCTGTAAAAAATTAACGATTGTCGAAGAAATTAGTCAGGCAGAATTACATGTTACAGTTAGCGACGATAAAACGTTAAGAAAATCTACAATCGTAAAAGAACGCATAAAATCTAGAGAAGATTTTCGTGTAAAAAATATTTTAAAAGAAATTAATTGTGAAGGAATCGATATAAAAACACAAAGTATTTTTGGAAAAAGAGGCTATTCTATCGGGCATTATGCACGTGTAAAAAGAGCCGATTTATTAGTAATGAATGCACCTACTAAAACAGGAATTTTCGACCGAATTTTTCCACACGACATCGAATATATTTTATCGGAATTACCAACAGATGTTTTAATTGTAAAATAAAATGACAAAGAAAAGTACATTTAAAACGTTTGTAAGCGAGCTTCCAAAAAACCTGTTTTCTGGTTTTGTGGTTTCCTTAATCGCACTTCCATTGGGTTTAGGCTTGGCTTTGGCTTCTGGGGCACCACCAATTTCTGGAATTATTGCTGCTATTATTGGTGGAATTGTGGTTGCACTTATTGGAGGTTCTCATGTAACCATTACAGGCCCTGGAAATGGCTTAGTAGTTGTTATTTTAGCTTCAATTACAACACTTGGAAATGGAGGTATGCAACAAGGTTTTTTATACACGCTTGCTGCGATTGTAATTTCTGGAGTTATTATGATTATTCTCGGATTTCTAAGAATGGGCTCTTTAGGCGACTTCTTTCCTGCTTCTGCCATCCAAGGAATGTTGGCGGCTATTGGAATTGGAATTTTTGCCAAGCAAATTCATGTAATGTTAGGTGATTTAAAAGCTAAAGGAAGCATTATAGATTTGTTAATTCAGATTCCTGAAGGAATTCTTAATTTTATAAAAACGGACGATTCCAGCACGTTTTATGCAGGGTTGATAGGAATTGTAAGTTTGTTTATCATGATTTTTTACAGTAAAATTAGAAATCGATATTTTCAATTAATCCCTGCTCCTATGTGGATTGTGGTTTTAAGTGTTGGTTTATATTACTATTTTGATTTGTTTTCTGCTCACGATTACCCAATCCATAAAGATTTATTAATTAATTTGCCAAACGATATTTTGTCGAATTTTGCGTTTCCTGATTTTGGGAAAGTTTATCATGCCGATTTTATAAATGCTGTAATTGCAATTACCTTAATTTCTAGCATCGAAAGTTTGTTAAGCATAAAAGCGGTTGATAAATTAGATCCTCTAAAAAGAAGATCGAACATAAATAAAGATATTAGAGCTTTAGGAATTGCCACAGTAATTAGTGGTTTTTTAGGTGGCTTAAATGTTGTAACTGTAATTGCGAGAAGTTCTGTAAATGTAAATAATAAGGGAAGTAATAAATCTGCAAACTTTTTTCACGCTACTTTTTTAGTCCTTTTTATTGTTTTATTTGCAGCTGAATTAAGAAAGATTCCACTACCAGCTTTGGCGGCTATTTTAGTCTTTACAGGTTACAAATTAGCAGCTCCAAAGAACATTCAAAAGGTATTTAAGATTGGTAAAGAACAATTAATAATATTTACAGTAACACTTTTAGTAACAATTTATACAAGTCTGATTATTGGAATTTTAAATGGAATCATTATCACATTCGTAATACATGTTTTTATCAATAAAAACGTGCTATTGTTTATTAAAAATGCTTTAAAGCCAAATGTGCTAATGTTTAAAGAAGATGAGAAATATTATGTGAGTGTAAAGAACTTTTCTTCGTTTTTAAACTACACAAAACTAAAAACGAAATTAGATCAAATTCCAGAAACGCAAGAAGCCATTATCGATTTTTCTTTATGTGATTTTGTAGACCATTCTGTGATGGAAAATATGAGTAATTACATCGCAAATTTCGACAGAAAGGGTGGGCATTTTGAAGTGATTGGTTTAGACGATGCAAAATCTGGAAGCGCACATCCGTTTGCGATGCGTAAATTGTTACCTAAAAAGTTTGTCCCAAAAGAACGTGTTTTAACCAAAAGACAAAAATCGATTCAGAAAATTAGCGAAGAAATGCATTATTCTTATGATGCTTTTTCCGACATAGAAATGGAAGAGTTACCAAATTTCGGGTATTTTAAAACAAAAAATATAGATAAAGTGTCGAATGTACTTTCTAATGAAGATTGTACGATGTTCGATGTTCAGTTTTCGGAAGGAGAGCTAATTGCAAAACAAGTTATTAAAGCAACCATGCTACATATTCATCCTAAAAAAATACTTCCTAAATTTACGTTAGATAAAGAAGGAGTTTTTGAATATATTTATCATTTTGCGGGTTATAAAGATATTGATATTGATGCGCATCCAGATTTTAGCAAACGCTTTTATTTATCTGGAAAAAATGAAGAAAAAATTAGAGATTATTTTACAGATGAATTAATTTTGTTTTTTGAAAGCAACAAGCAATACCATATTGAAGCGACAGACGTTGGTCTTTTAGTAATTGACAAAGAACGTTTGGCAAGTGTAAAAGAAATGAAAGCCCTCGCCTATTTTGGTTCTGGCTTACAAAAAATACTATAAAAATGTTAGGATTACAGTTTGAAACCGAAACTTCTTGGGCAGAAATTGCCAAAGTAAATTTAGAACAAATACTTACAGATCATGCTTTTTTAGAGCAAAAAGCAGCTTCGAATGCTGTTTCTATTATTATTAATTATTCCGAAGAAACCGAGCTTGTAAAAGAAATGAGCAATATTGCCATCGAAGAAATGCAACATTTTAAAATGGTGCATCTTTTAATGGTAAAACGTGGAATGGTTTTAGGAAGAGAGCAAAAAAACGATTACGCAATTCGTTTGCAAAAATTTTTCCCAAAAACAAAAGATAGAACCAATGCTTTGGTGCAACGTTTATTAATTGCGGCTTTAATTGAAGCCAGAAGTTGTGAGCGTTTTAAGGTTTTTTCTGAAAATATGGAAGATGAAGAATTACAAAAATTCTATAAAAACTTAATGATTTCTGAAGCTGGACATTACACTACTTTCTTACAGTTTGCAAGAGAATACCAAGACAGAGCAATTGTAGACGAAAAATGGAACGCTCTTTTGGCTTTTGAAGCAGAAATAATGCGTGAACGTGGAAATGTTGCGAAGATTCATGGATAATCCCATCTTAATCTTCCCTAAGGGAAGAAATACTGTTGTGGAGTTGGATGTTTTTTGAACCTTGAATTTTTGAAACTTTGAAACTTATTTACAACTAAAAAACGAACATGTTTAGCAAAGACGAAGCTGCACAACTACGAAAAGACTTTTGGACAAGTTTCGGGAAATCGTTTCCGAGAAAGTGGTTGTTGTACAATACTAAAATTAAAGGTTTTTCTTTTAAGTTTGTGGCAGATAGAAAGAAAGCAATGGTTTGTTTAGATTTGGAAAACACAGATGAGTTGGTTAATATGCTATATTACGACCAGCTTCTATCTTTGAAGTCGTTAATGGAAAATGACATTCCTGAAATTGTTTTTGATAATGAATATGAATTAGAAAGCGGAAAGTTAATTCATAGAATTTATGTGCCTTTTGATAGTAAATTTAGTATTTACAATAAAAATACTTGGCGAGATTGTTACGAGTTTTATATGGAAACAATGCCAAAATTCGAACTTTTCTTCTATGAATATGAAGATGTTATAAAAAATATTTAACCTTTTTAATGATTGCAATTTGTTAGCAAACAAGCATGCGTTAGAGATTGAAGCATTTGTTTGAGCTCTTTTATTGCCCTTAGGCAAATAAAAAGCGAGTGCGAAAAGCTCGTTAAAACGCCCAAAAAATATTAAAACAAATTTTGTTCTTTGAAGTATTTTAGCGGCACAAACAACATTCCAAAACATTCACTGTCTTCTTTTCCCATATTTTTATGGTGGACTTTATGTGCTTTTCTTAAGGCTTTTAAATATCTATTATTTGTATTTTTAAACCATTTAAAGCGTTGGTGAATTAAAACGTCATGCACTAAAAAATAGGCGATTCCGTAACATAAAATACCTAAACCAATAAAAAGCAAATATGTATGTGGTGTATAAGTTCCTAAAAAGAAAAGCACCATACTTGGTATCGCAAAAACGATGAAAAAAGCATCGTTTTTTTCGAAAACGTGTGGATAACCTGGTTCATGATGATCTTCGTGTAAAAACCAACCAAAACCATGCATAACGTATTTATGTGTAAGCCAAGTTACACCTTCCATAGTTATAAAAACTCCTAAAGTAATTAAAAAATATAGCATACTTTAAATCATATTTAATTTATATTTTACATAGCTTCTCGCTAGCAAATTTATTTTCATTGGATCAGAAATCCTAATTCTGGTGTCCATAATTTTCTCTGAAGGTACATTATTTAACTTTTTTAACAGTCTTCTGTAATATCTGTATGCCATATAAACGCCGAATTTTGCTTCTACAGGTAATTTTAAAATTCCGTTTTTAAAAGCATAATCGAAATCTGCCTCAATTTCGTCAATAATTAATTGTTTTGAGGCTTGGTCTAGTTTTCCTAAATCGATATTCGGAAAATAAGAACGATTTAAGAGTTCGAAATCGTCTTTTAAATCTCTTAAAAAGTTAACTTTTTGAAACGCAGATCCTAAACGCATTGCAGCATCTTTTAACTCGTTAAATTGGGCATTATCGCCATTTACAAATACTTTTAAACACATTAAACCAACAACATCTGCAGAACCGTAAATATATGCATCATATTCTTCTTTTGTTTGGTATTCTGTTTTATGTAAATCGGCTTTCATACTCGATAAAAAAGCCTGCACCATATGATCTGGAATATTGTATCTATTTACTGTTTGTTGAAAAGAATTTAAAATAGGATTTAAACTAATTCCTTGTTCTTGCGCCATATAATAGTCTTTCTCGAAATGTGCCATTAACTTTTCTTTATTGTAATCGTGAAAAGTGTCTACTATTTCATCTGCAAAACGAACAAAACCATAAATATTATAGATGTCGGTTCTAATTTTTGGCGACAACATATTTACAGCCAAAGAAAAAGAAGTGCTGTATTTTTTTGTAACAAGCCTGCTACAATCATTTGAAACCATATCAAATAATTCTTTCATAGTTAATGTTGTTTTTTTATAATTAATTCCGACGCAATTTTACCTGAAATTAACGCTGGTGGAACTCCTGGTCCTGGAACTGTTAATTGCCCTGTAAAATACAAATTATTTATTTTACTGCTTTTAATATTTGGCCTTAAAAATGCTGTTTGCAATAATGTATTTGCCATTCCATAGGCATTTCCTTTGTAAGAGTTATATTCTTGTTCGAAATCTTTCACACAAAAAGATCTCTTAAATATAACGTATTTTTTTACTTCTTGGTTTGTTAATTTCTCAAATCTATCTAAAATTTTATGAAAATAAGCTTCTCTTAACTCTTCTGTATCTTCGATTCCTGGTGCAATTGGTATTAAGAAAAACCCTGCTTCTTTACCTTCTGGTGCAGAAGTCTTATCTGTCATAGACGTAAAATTCGCATAAAAAAGCGGATCTGTTGGCCATTTAGGATTGTCGTAAATTTCTTTTGCGTGTGCATCGAAATCTGAATCAAAAAATAACGTGTGATGACTCACATTTTCTATTTTCTTATCAAAACCAACATAAAACAGCAAAGAAGAGGGTGCAAACGTTTTTTTGCTCCAGTAAGATTCCGAGTATTGTCTTAAACTCTCCTCTAATAAAGTTTCTGTGTGATGATAATCGGCGCCACTTAAAACTAAATTCGTTTCTATTTCTAGACCATTTACCAATAATCCAGTTACATTTTTATTTTTGTCTGTAATAATTTTTTCAACATTTGCATTTACTTCGAAATTTACGCCTAAAGAAGTTGCCAAGGAAACCATTCCTTCAATAACTTTGTACATACCTCCTCTTGGGTGCCAAGTTCCTAAACCGAAATCGGCATAATTCATAAAATTATAAAATGCTGGTGTATTATTGGGTTTTGCTCCTAAAAATAATACTGGAAACTCTAAAATTTTAATTAATTTAGAACTCTTTATATTTTTTCTAACTTGTTTTCTTATGGTTGAAAAAAATTGAGCTACTCTTGCTATTGTGGTTGTATTTACCAATTCTAAAGGCGAAACCCCTGGTTTATACACCAAATCTAAAATAGCGGTTTCGTAATTTGCTTTTGCAACATCTAAAAAAGCTTTTAAGTGTTTTGCACTTCCTTTTTCTTCTGCTTCGAACATTTTATAAATATCTTCTAAATTTTCTGATATTTTTAACGAGGAATTTTCTCCAAAATAAACCTCATAACCAGGATTTAGTTTATCCAACGTATAGTAATCTGATGGTTTTTTGCCAAAATCTGCAAAAAAAACGCTCAAAAACATCTGGCATCCAATACCAAGAAGGACCTAAATCGAATGTAAAGCCGTCTTTTTTATATTGTCTTGCCCTACCTCCTAAAGTACTGTTTTTCTCTAAAACAGTTACCTTATAACCTTCTTTTGCCATGTAACAAGATGCTGCCAAAGCAGAGAAACCAGAACCAATTATGTATATTTCTTTGTTCATATATTTTGTGTTTAACAAATATAGTAAATTATTAAACAATTTTAAATTTAGTAAATGAGATTTATAAGACTTTTAACACATCTTTTACGGAAGCGTAAAGAGATAAATTAAAATTATAGTTCTTTTTGTCGAGTTGAGAAGTTTTATGACCAATGGCAATAAATTGGTGGTTTTTATTGGCAAGAACATTTTCAATCTCTTTAAAATAGTCTTCCAATTTGTTATCGTAAGGTTGCACTGTTAAAGAAGTAATAAAACAAATTTCTCTATCGTTATCAAAAAAATGATGCAAATTATCTAAGGGCAAACTTTGCCCCAAATAAATGGTATGACTCCCTCTTAAAACCAACTCATAATTTAAATATAGCAAACCTAATTCGTGAATTTCGTTTTCAGGTAAAAATAACACATATGTATTCCTAGATTTAGGAATACTATACTGTAATTTCTCTGTATTTATATGAATCTTCTGAACAATTAAATTAGAAATAAAATGCTCGTGAGCTGGTAAAACAGTATCTGTTTGCCATAATAAACCAATATGATTTAGAAATGGTAAAAAAACATCCTTAAAAATTTCACGAAATGTTTTTTTATGCAATAATTGGTCGTAAGTATTATTAAACAAGGCTTTATCGAATTGCAACATCGATAATTTTAAAGAATTTACTGCTTCGTCTTCAATTGCTGAAGAAAAAGCCAATTCTCTAGCTTGTAGTTTTATTTCCTCGTCGTTCATTTTAGCAATTTTCGAAACTTTATAATTGTTTTTGTTCAACAAAACAACATTTAAAAGCTTTTGCAAATTGCTATGAGAGTAGTAACGAATATTCGTTTCCGTTCTTTGTGGCTCTAATAAATTATATCGTTTTTCCCATATACGTATAGTATGAGCCTTTATTCCTGAAATATTTTCGAGGTCTTTAATCGTAAAATCTTGCTTAATATTGTTCAATATAATTAAATTATGTTTGAACAAATGTAAAAAAAAATACTCCAACAAAATATTTTTTCAAGTAATTGTAACATTTTTTACTTTTGAGCTACTTATAAGTAACAATCAACCAAAAAAGCAAGTGCAGAAAGATTTAGAGAAAAATTTTTTAGCGGATTTTGAAAAGAATCAAAATATTGCGCATAAAATTTGTAGAATTTATACTACAAACCAAAGTGCACATAACGATTTGTTTCAAGAGATAACCATACAGGTTTGGAAAAATTACCCAAAATTTCGGGGAGACTCTAAATTTAGCACATGGATGTATAGAGTAGCTTTAAATACGGCAATTTCATTATATAGAAAGTCTACACGAACAGTAAAGACACAAGATTTTAGTGATGTTGCTTATAAAATAAAAGCTACAGATTACGACGATACTGAAGAAGTACAATTAAAAGCTCTTTATAAGGCGATTCATCAATTAAATGATATTGATAAGGCTCTTATTTTCTTATACCTAGAAGATAAACCTTACAAAGAAATCTCGGAAACATTAGGTATTTCTAGTGTGAATGCAAGAGTAAAAATGAACAGAGCAAAGGAAAAATTAAAAAACATTCTAAACCCATAGTTATGGATTTATTAGAAAATTATAAAAAGGCTTGGGTGAACCAACCAGAAGAAGTTAGTAAATTTTCTGCTGTGGAAATTTACAAATTAGCGCAATCAAAATCATCATCTATTGTAAAATGGATTTTTATTATTGGTATTTTAGAGTTTATTGTTTTAAATTCTTTATACTTTTTCGTGGATATGGATGATACTTATAAAGAGTATAAAAAAATAGGATTGGAAACTTTTATTTATGTTTCGCAAGTAATATTTTATGTAATAATATTTTATTTTTTGATAAAGTTTTATTTAAACTATCAAAAAATATCTACTTCCGACTCTACCAGAATTTTAATGAAAAAAATTCTAAAAACTAGAAAAACAGTTAATAACTATGTAGTTTTCAACTTAATTTACATTGCTATAATCTCAATTATTGTAATGGTTGCAGAAGTAAATTTAAATTTCGAAGATTTTAATATAAAGCAAATTCTATTGTTTTGTTTATTAACTTTATTATTAATAACAGTAATGTTGGTCGTTTTGTATTTATTTTACAGACTGCTTTATGGAATATTATTAAAAAAATTGAAAAGAAATTATAAAGAATTAGCTAAATTAGACAGCGAATACTAAAAAAATTGTTATGAAAAAGATTTTATCTGTTTTGTGTATTTGTTTATCGCTAACTTGTTTTTCACAAAAAACAGATTTCTGGAACCACGTACAATATGGAGGTGGATTTACAGTTGGTTTTGGAAATAACCAAACCACTGTTGGTATTTCGCCAAGTGCTATTTACAATTTTAACAATGGTTTTTCTTTAGGAACAGGTGTAAATTACTTGTATTCAAAAATTAACGATTTTACAACAAACGTGTATGGTGCAAGTATTATTTCTTTGTATCAAACAGATTTTGGCATACAATTTTCTAGCGATTTAGGCACTTTCATAAAACAACGCATCCCTTGTTTTTACGAGGGATTTGTTGTATTTTGTAGCTATAATAAACCCCGAAAATGGCCAATATAGGCAAAAAACGGGGTTTTAATTTCGATAATTATGAAAGTACGAAGAATTTCTGAAATGCAACACCGCATTTCAATTTTTTCCCCTCAGCGAGAATTATGATGCTCATTATGCGCGATTTTTAGAGGGAGATTTAGGTAAAATCTACTCTGCAATTCCTTGGAATGATTTAGTTAGCTCTTTTGGTATTTCTGAACAATCAAAAGGGAGAAACTATCTTTTTAGTCCTAAAGGAAGACTAGGTTTAATGTTTTTAAAACATTATGCTAATTGTTCAGATAGAAAATTGATTGAGCAACTAAACTCGAATTTAGACTATCAATTTTTCTGTGATATAGAACTAGGTTTTGAACGCTTAACAAACTATAAAATAGTGAGCCAAATACGTTGTGAATTAGCAGAGAAACTCGATATTAATTCCATAGAAAAAATTCTATTCAACTCTTGGAAAAACGAAATTGAAAACCCCAATCAAATTGTAATGGATGCTACTTGTTATGAAAGTGAAGTTCGTTACCCTAGCATCCAAAAATTACTTTGGGAGTCGGTTCATTGGTTGTACAATCAATTACGTAAAACCTGCTCTATATTAGGGGTTAAAATGATTAGAAGTAAATATATCAAGTGGAAAAAACGTTATCAAGGATTTAGTAAAATGCGAAGAAAAACCAAGTCGAAACGTATTTCATTAACCCGAGGTTTACTCAATCTGTTAAGTAAATTTATCAACTTTGAAAAAGAGTTGTCAGAAAATCACAATATTGAGTTTATAGCTTTGTATTATAAGCGAATAAATACAATTCAAAGGATTTACAAACAACAAAAAGATCATTTTGATACAGGAGAAAAAATCAAAGATAGAATTGTAAGCATTCAAAAGGATTATATTCGTCCTATTGTTCGAGGAAAGGAAGTAAAACCTGTTGAATTTGGAGCAAAAGTTAACAAAGTTCAAATTGATGGAATTAGCTTTATCGAACATATTAACTTTAATGCATTTCATGAAGGAAATCGTTTTATTCAAACAGTCCAAAAAGCACAAGGATTAACTCGAAAAAAAGTAAAAATAGCTGGAGCAGATAAAATTTATGCCACCAATAAAAATAGAAAACACTGTAGTTCTAAGAACATAGAAACAGACTTTATCCCCAAGGGAAAAAAGCCGAAAAATCATAAAGAAAAAAAGCAACTTAGAGCTATTATCGCAAAAGAAAGAGCTACAAGATTAGAAGGTTCTTTTGGAAAGGATAAAGAATATTATCACTTACGAAAAATAAAAGCCAAAACTAAAAAGAATGAAATTCTATGGATATTCTTTGGAATACACACAGGGAATGCTCTTGAAATTGGCCGAAGAAAAATAGCTAAAACAGCACAACAAGTAGTCTAAATTTGAAGCATTGAATATAGTTTTATGGGAGAGGTATGTCTTGTTGGGAAGTTTTTAAGAAACTGAACACTTAAAACAGCTTTAAAACAAAAATTGAGGGTAGAATTTAAATAATTCTGCCCGCAATTTTAGCTGCATTTTTAAAAATAACCTATTTTCTGAATGTGCCGATTTAGACTACTATTTTGCAAAACAAACAGATTTTAGCAGTAATAATTCAGTAAAAACGAATTTCCCAGCACTGCATTTAGGTGTTGCTTACAACCAAGGTAGATTTGCTGTTGGTGTAAGATATGATGTTTTATATGACAAAAATAAGAGCGTATTCGCTTCGCCATTTTCGCCAGTTGTCCGTTTTTATTTTTGATAATTTTTTAATTCTTTTAACAGAATTTCGTGCATTTCGTTCGTATAATCTAAGTGCGTAACTATTCTTATTCTTCCTTCTCCCATTGGTGTTAGTAAAATATTTTTATCTTTCATTGTATTGATAAAATTATCTGCTCCTATTTTTTCATCTACATAAAATATAACAATATTTGTTTCTATAGGTTCTATTTTTGTAACATAAGAAACCGATTCTAAAACGGCTCCTATTTCCTGTGCTTTTTTATGATCTTCTGCCAATCTTTCTACATGATTATCTAGTGCATAAATGGCTGCTGCTGCTAAAAAACCAACTTGTCTCATTCCTCCACCAAGCAATTTTCTTAACCTTAATGCTTGTTCTATATCGTTTTTAGATCCTAACAAAAGAGAACCAATTGGCGCTCCTAAACCTTTAGAGAAACAGATAGAAATTGTATCGAATAATTGTCCATATTGCTTTGGAGTTTCGTTTTTAG
This sequence comes from Polaribacter cellanae, assembly GCF_017569185.1. Lineage (NCBI taxonomy): Bacteria > Pseudomonadati > Bacteroidota > Flavobacteriia > Flavobacteriales > Flavobacteriaceae > Polaribacter > Polaribacter cellanae. The sequence goes on from NZ_CP071869.1 coordinate 1,011,678, forward strand.
CAACGAATGCATTAAATAATCGAGCTCCATCTAAATGAAACTTTAAATTATTTTCTTTAGTTATTTTTTCTATTTTTTTTATTTCTGAAAAATCCCAACAAGCACCTCCGCCTTTATTGGTAGTATTTTCTATACAAACTAGTTTTGTAAATGGTAAATAAATTTGTGGAGTTTCTTTTGCAATATCCTCTAATTGAGCTGCTGTAAACATTCCTCTATTTCCATTAATTAAATTACAGGTAACTCCAGAATTAAATGCGACTCCACCACCTTCGTAATTGTAAACATGTGCGTATTTATCGCAAATTAGTTTATCTCCTGGTTGTGTATGTAATTTTATAGCTGCTTGATTTGCCATTGTTCCTGAAGGAAAAAATAAGGCATCTTCCATTCCAAACATGTTGGCTACTTTTTCTTGCAATTCATTTACTGTTGGATCCATTTTAAAAACATCATCACCAACTTTTGCATTCATCATTACCGCTAACATTTCTTTTGTTGGCTTGGTTACTGTATCTGAAATTAGGTCTATAATCATAATAATTCTTTTAACGTTTTTTCTTGTTTTGGAGATTCTAAAATAATCCAATTTTTATAAGAAAATAGATTTTCTTTCCAATCTACCATTCTTCTTTTTCTATTCCAATAAGTCTTAAAAATCCACAAAAATAAACTTTCTTTAGAAAATATTGTTGTTAAAGTTTCAAAGTTTTCTCCACAACATTTTTCTTTTAAAAACACCCTTCTATAGGTTCTTATAAAGTATCTTCTAATAATTAAATTTAACGAATAATCTAACCAAATAATGGTGGTTGCTTCTTGCCAAATTGTATCTTTTAAAAGCGATTGATAACTTCCTGTAACAATCCATTCACTATATTTATTCACTTCATTATTTACGTCTTGTACAAATACAGCATTATCTTTTTCTACCCAATTTGGCAAAAAATGCAAATCGTCTAAATCTATTTGTGTAATTGATAATTTTTTGGCTAATTTTCTACCTAAAGTTGTTTTTCCTGTACAAGTTGTTCCTGTAATTATTATTTTTCTTTTCATCAAAAAATTTAAAAAATATTAGACAATTATTTCACAAATTTACGTAGAGTTTACATAGAAATTCGCAGAGTTTTCTGTTATTTTATTGAAAATTTCTATGTTTTCTTAGCAAATCTTTATGTTACAATTTTTAACTTACAAAAAAACTAAACTTTCTCCTTGGGAGAAATGTCTTAAAGACAATGGGATTTCAATTCCCAATTGGCGAACCATCAGGAATTTTTGGCGCATCATTTTTCTTGAATGAAGATGGATTTTTCTGAAAATCTTCAATCATTTTAATCATTGCTTTATTGTACATATTTTGTATTCCTGTTGAATTGCTACTTTTTAATATCGATTTAATTTCACCTATTTTAAAATGTACAATTGCATTTACTTGTGCATATTGGTTTTTATTTGCGCCCAAAGCAAACAATTGTTCTAAAACATTGGTATTTACAACGTTTTGTAATTCTTGGTAATAAACATCTTTATATTTTTTTTTGATGGTTTTGTTTATCAACTCATCAATCAATTCATTTAAACCTAACTGATTTTTATTCAAGCTTTTGTGAGCAATTAATCTCGATGCTCTTTGAGGATTCAATAATAAATTCAAGGTCATTTCAGAAGCTGTTTCTACTGCAGAAAAAGCATCAAAAGCAACACCTAATTTGCTATTAAAAGATTCTCTACTTCTTCCATAACCCATTGCTCTTGGTGGAAAAAGCTCTAATTTTTCTTTCGGAATTGCAATTTCATCAACATTTATGGTTTGTAAAACGGCTTGTAAAGCAATTCTTTCTGTAGTTCCAGAAACTCGTTTTACAACGGTTTGATTATCACCTTTTACAGCATAACTATATTCTAAACCTCCAATGAGTTTTACAGTTGCTTCTGTTTGAAAACGATGGAAAAAATAAAGTGGCACAAACACATCTTCCAACACAGAATAAGGTTCATTTGTTTTAATATTATCTGTAGAAAACTTTTCAATTGCCGTTTTTCTAATTTTTAGAATATTGTACAATTCATCATAAATATTGCCTCCATTATCCCACAAATGCGCAGAAGCACTTGCACTTCCTTGGCTTCTTGCATCTTGGTCTGACAAATATTTTAATCCGTTTTTTGTAGCTTTTTCTAAAATTTTTCGAAGTTCCATTTCTTCATTTGCAGTATCAGGAAAATCTTGGTACGAATACGCAACTGTTACTTTATCCCAAGCTCCAATTTTAGTATCATAGGCATCAGAAAAATCGATTTTACCATTTTTTAAACTAAATTTTGGATGTGGATAATCCATCACAGAAGCTCTGCCATTTGTACTTGCAGAAAAATTGTGTGCGAAACCTAAAGTATGGCCAATTTCGTGTGCAGATAATTGTCTAATTCTTGCAATTGCCATTTGTAACGCAAAATCATCTTCCACAGTATTATTTTTATATGGAGCTTGCAACGCTTGTGCAATTAAAAAATCTTGACGAATTCGTAAACTCCCTAAACTTACATGACCTTTAATAATTTCGCCAGTTCTTGGGTCAGAAATACTACTTCCATAACTCCAACCTCTTGTAGATCTATGTACCCATTGCACCATATTATAACGAACATCTAATGGGTCTGCTCCTTCTGGTAACATTTTAATTTGAAAAGCATCTTTATAACCAATTGCCTCGAAAGCTTGGTTCCACCAGCTTCCTCCATCTAATAATGCAGAACGAACTGGTTCTGGAGTTCCTCGATCTAAATAATAAATAATAGGTTCTTTTGCTTTAGAAATTGTTGCATTTGGGTTCTTTTTTTCCAAACGATGTCTGTAAATAAATCGTTTTTTAATGGATTGATTTACGGGCGTTGCATAATCTAAATAAGACATTGGGAAACTTCCAGAACGTGGATCGTAAACTCTTGGTTTGTACTTATTATCTGGCAACTCCACAAAAGAATGATGTTGATGTACAGTTACCAAACTCGCATCTGGAGTTACACTTCTAATATTGTATCCTTTTGGAGAACCTTTAAAGGTTAGCATTACATCGAACTCAATATTCTTTGGAAATGCTTTTGTTCTCTCTAAATTAAATGCCGATTTACTTTTATCTAAACTGTAATTTCCTTGGTTATTTTTTGCCAAAGTTTGGGCTACTCCATGTGCATCTCTCATAAAAAAAGTGGTGGCATCTACTAAATACGTTCCCTTTTTTTCTTTTTTGATTACAAAACCGTGTAAAACCGATTTTGCAAATGCTTCTTTTACGGATTGTTTTTCCTCTTTATTATCAGTAATTGCTCGGAAATCTAAATTTGGCTGTATTAGCATTAACTTATTCCCAGCTTTTTTAAAATGAACGACTACTCCACTTCCTAATTGCCCACGATCTAAACCAATATCGTTCGAACCAACTCCTTCCGAAAGTGAGCGTACATATAAGAAATCGCTATTTAATTTATTTACTTGTAAAAATATTTTATCTTCATTTTCATCGTAATAAAAAGTAAAATATCCATCGAATTTTGTAATTCCTTTTTGGAGTTTATCTCCAGACTTCTCTATAAAAAACTGAGAAAAACCATTCAAAGAAATAGTAATGAATAAGAAAACGAGTAGTATTTTTTTCATCTTGAATATATTTTCTATAAATCTATAAAATAAGAATCGACTTTTAAAAGAAGAGTTCTTAAAATTTCATTTATTTTTGTTCAAATTCTAAAAAACACCACGAATTCACGAATTAAAATCAAAATGTTTTTTTTAGTGTGATTTTTAAATAATTTTCACGGTTAAAAATTCGTGAATTCGTAGCTTTTAAGTCGTATGATTACACAAGACCAACTCAAAAATATTTCTGAAAGAATTGAAAAGCTAAAATCTTATTTAGAGATTGATAAAAAGCTGATTGAAATTACTAACGAAGAAGAAAAAACAGCAAATCCTGATTTTTGGAACGACCCCAAAAAAGCAGAAATTATAATGAAAGAACTTCGTTTTAAAAAACAATGGGTGGCAGATTACAAGAAAGCTATCACTTTAAATGAAGATTTACAGGTTTTATATGACTTTTATAAAGAAGGAGAAGTTGAAGAAACTGAAATTGAAGAACAGTTTAAAAAAACAAGTACTTTTTTAGAAGATATTGAGTTTAAAAACATGCTTTCGGAAGAAGGGGATTCCTTATCTGCCACCATACAAATTACTGCTGGTGCTGGCGGAACAGAAAGTTGCGATTGGGTAGAAATGCTCTCGAGAATGTACACAATGTGGGCAGAAAAGCAAGGTTTTAAGTTAAAAACACTCAATTATCAAGCAGGAGATGTTGTTGGTATTAAAACAATTACTATAGAAATCGATGGCGATTATGCTTTTGGCTGGTTAAAAGGAGAAAATGGTGTGCACAGATTGGTGCGCATTTCTCCTTTCGATTCGAATGCAAAAAGACACACTACTTTTGGTTCGGTGTATGTTTTTCCTGTGGCTGATGATTCTATTGAAATTGAAATAAACCCTACAGATATCGAGATTGTTACAGCAAGATCGAGTGGTGCTGGAGGACAAAATGTAAACAAAGTAGAAACCAAAGTTCAGCTAACGCATAAACCCACAGGAATTCAAATTTCTTGTTCCAATTCTCGCTCTCAGCATGACAATAGAGCGACTGCATTAAAAATGCTAAAATCTCAATTATACGAAATTGAGTTGCAAAAACAACAAGCAGCAAGAGACGAAATTGAGTCTGGAAAATTGAAAAACGAATGGGGAAGCCAGATTCGTAATTATGTAATGCATCCTTATAAATTGGTAAAAGACGTAAGAACTGGGCATGAAACTGGGAATGTAGATAATGTAATGAATGGAGATATCAACCCATTTTTAAAATCTTATTTAATGTTGAATGGACAGAAGGATTCTTAATAAAAAGCAATATATTTTTACAGGAATTTTCATTATAACTTTGGTGATTCCCAGTATTTTACTGGTTTTAATTGGTCTGGAACAGGAAGTTCTTTTGCCTTATATAGTTCTTTGGCAAATTCTTACAAAAGTATTTCCACTTCTTTAGATGCTGCAAATTTCGATGAAAAACTAATTCCAGTTTTAGAGAAAGTTCTAAAAGATTCTCACCAAAAAAAGTTTATTATATTGCATACACTTGGAAGCCATTTTAGGTATAATTATCGCTATCCAGATAATTTTAAAGTTTTTAAACCAACACTAAAAAAAGGATTGTCTACAGAAACAACAAACAGTATTTCTAATAAAAAAGAAATTATAAATAGTTACGACAATTCAATTTTATATACAGATTTTGTTCTGAGCAAAATTATTCATAAATTGAAGAAAAAAAACGTAGTTTCTTATATGTATTACATTTCCGACCATGGAGAAAACTTATTTGATACAGAGGACGGTAAAATTCTTCACGGTTTTGAAACTCCAAGTAAATTCGAAATAAAAATTCCATTATTTATCTGGACATCGAAAAAATACAATCATAAATATTCAGAAAAAATAGAGAATTTAAACAAAAATATCAATCAAAAAATATCCTCTGCAAATACGTTTCAGACAATTTTAGATCTGTCTCATATCTCATATCCAAATTTCGAAAAACAACAGAGTTTTGCCAATAAAAAATTTGATACTTTACAAAAAAGAACCTTTTACACCGTAAATAAAACAGTTTTAAAATTAGATTAAAATGATAAAAATATACCACAATCCACGTTGTTCTAAATCGAGACAAGGTTTAGAAATTTTAGAAAAATCAGGAAATTTATTTGAAATTATAAAATATTTAGATGTTGTTCCTTCCGAAGAAGAATTAACGGAAATTATAGAATTATTAGACATCTCTCCTATTGAATTGGTTCGTAAAAACGAGAAAATTTGGAAAGAGAATTATAAAGGCAAAGAATTATCTAATCCCGAAATTATAAAAGCCATGGTCGAAAACCCAAAACTAATTGAAAGACCTATTGTAATAAACGATAATAAAGCGGTTGTTGGGAGACCTCCAGAGAATATTTTATCGATAATTTAAAACTATTTTGTTTAAATTTTATTTAGAAAAACAACGTTTAATTTAAAAACGCATTTAGTTAATTTTCTTTAACTTTTTTTTAACAAAGACAAATTAAACTTAGTTGGAGTTTTACTGTCCTAAATAAAAAAAACAACAAATTTTGACTAAAAAAAATACTATTTTTCTATGTTGCCTTTTCTTAGCAACATTTTTATTTGCACAGAAAGGTTCAACATCAAAAAACATTAAAATTACAGGTAAAATTGTAGATGCAGCCACCAACCAAGGTTTAGAGTACGCAACTGTAATTTTAAAAGATACCAAAACCCAAAAAGTTTCAGGTGGTATTACAGATTTGAAAGGTTTTTTTAGTATTCAAGCACCAAAATCTACGTATGAAATTAATGTTGAGTTTATTTCTTTTAAAACCATAAAGTTTCCTGCACAAAAAATTTCAACAAATAAAGACTTAGGAATTATAAAATTGAAGGAAGATACTTCTAGTTTAGACGAAATTGTGGTAATTGCAGAAAAATCGACTGTAGATATTCGTTTAGATAAAAAGATTTACAATGTTGGTAAAGATATGACTGTAAAAGGTGGAACAGCTTCCGACGTTTTAGATAATGTACCCTCTGTAGATGTAGATCCTGAAGGAACTGTAAGTTTGCGTGGAAGTTCGAATGTACGTATTTTAATTGATGGAAAACCATCTGCATTAGTAGGCTTAAATGGTGCAGAAGCACTAAGACAATTGCCTTCAGATGCCATAGAACGTGTAGAAGTAATTACTTCGCCATCTGCAAGATACGATGCAGAAGGAACCGCAGGAATTTTAAATATTATTCTTAGAAAAGGAAGAGCAACAGGCTTTAATGGTTCTGTAAACGTAAATGTTGGTGACCCAAGATCTTACCAAAGTTCGGTAAATTTAAATCTTAGAACAGAGAAAATTAATTTATTCTCTAATTTTGGATATAGAGATAGACGTGGTCCAGGAAGATATAATTCGGATATTTCTTATTTATCTAATGGCATTTTAGATAGTACTAGAATCGAAGACAGAAATTTTGATAGAGCCAGCAAAGGATTTAACGGAAATGTTGGTTTGGAGTATTTTATCAACAAAAAAAGCGCTTTAACAGGTACCATTTTTGTGAGAGATTCAGATGGACAGAATTTATCGACCACAGAAATTAGTTCGTTCAATCCATCAGGAAATAGTTTATATAATTCAACACGTATTCAAGATGAAGGCGAAAAAGACCAAAACCTACAATTTTCTTTAAATTACGTAAATAATTTCGATGATAAAGGACATAAGTTAAGTTTAGATTATCAATACAGTGTTGGAAAAGAAAACGAATCTGCGATTATTACAGATAGTAACCCAGAGACAAATTTTACTGATGAAATTACAATTGACAAACTTTTTCAAGCAGATTATGTATTGCCAATTGGAAAAAACTCTCAGTTTGAAGCAGGTTATAGAGGGAATTTCGAAGTGCTAACATCAAATTATCTTGTAAATTTATCTAGTCTAGATGAATTTAATCCTTCTAATAATTTAGAATTTACACAAAATGTAAATGCATTTTATACACAATATGGAAGTAAAATAAACAAATTCTCTTATTTATTAGGACTTCGTGCAGAACTTACAAAAATTGATGTAAACCTTTTAACCTCACAAGAAAAGTTTACAAAAAACTATACAAATTTTTTTCCTACCATAAATTTAGGATATGAAATAACAGAAGACCAAAGCTTTACTTTAGGTTACAGTAGACGTTTAAGAAGACCACGTTCTCGTTCATTAAATCCATTTGAAAATAGAGCAAGTAGAACCATAATTTACAAAGGAAATGTAGATTTAGACCCAACCTACACCAATTCTTTCGATTTAGGTTACTTAAATAGATGGGGTAAATTAACTTTAAATTCCTCTATTTACTACCAACATTCTACCAACGATATTGTAAGAGTTAACAGACAAGAAGTTAGAATTATAGATGGAAAAGAAACCAATGTTTTGGTAAGACAGCCAATTAATTTAGCTTCTGAAGACAGAATGGGATTCGAATTTAACGCCAATTACAATCCATCAAGAAAACTACGTTTTTCAGGAAGTTTTAACTTTTTTCAATTTAAAACAGATGGAGATTATTCGTACGATGTAACCAATCCAACAACTGGAATTACGTCAACAATCAACCAAAATTTCGATGCCCAAAATACTTCTTGGTTTACAAGATTCGATGCCAGAGTTACTTTACCAGCAGATATCGAATGGCAAACAAGATTATTTTACAGAGGACCAAGAAGTGATGCTCAAAGCGATACAAAGGGAATTTTATCTACAAATTTAGCATTTAGCAAAGATATTTTAAAAGACAAAGGAACCTTGGTTTTAAACGTGAGCGATGTTTTCAATTCAAGAAAATATGTTACAAATACATTTTCGCCAAGTAGAGAAAATCCTACGAATATTACCAACCAAAGTTTCCAATGGAGAGTTCGTCAAATTTCGCTGAACTTTACCTACAGATTCAATCAAAATAAAAATCAAAAAAATAGAAATTCTCAAGAAAGAGATGATGATGGTGGAGGAGTATTTTAGAACTTTTTAGTTTAAATAAAACCTTATTTCTAAGAAGATTTACATTTTTATTAGAAGATGAGACTCCTTTCACCTTACTCAAGATAAATTTTTCGCACCATTTTAATCTTTTATAAAATTCTAAGCACAAAAAAAGCTCCTTATTTCTAAGAAGCTTTGTGTTTTGGGTGGAAGACGGGACTCGAACCCGCGACACTCGGTACCACAAACCGATACTCTAACCAACTGAGCTACAACCACCATATAATTGCGGGTGCAAATATAAATATTTTTTCTATTCTAAAACAATAAAAAATAATGTTTTTTTCTATCAAAAACATTATTTCTTGATTCACGTTTTTGAGGAAAAGAAAGTCTATCTAAAACTTCGATAAACTATCGAAAATTATATTATTACTAAATTAATTTATCTAAATTTTCTACAGCTACATAACGTTCTGTGGTAAAACCTTCTGCAAACTCTACTCCTATTAATCTTCCTAAATCTCTTGCTCGATAATTTATACTATCTATAAAATTTTTGCTAGTAATTGGCGTTTCTGGTTCGTTACTATTTGCATCGTAAAATTGCGTTTTATATGCCAAAACTGAAGCCGTTTTTTTATCTATAAACCCTGTTATATCAATTACAAAATCTGGTTCTATGTTTTTCCATTGTATAAAGTGATATACTTGTTTAGGTCGCCATTTTTCTTGTTGCTTCCCTTCTACTTCCGTTTCAATTTTCATTAAACCACTTAAAAAACAAGCATCAGAAACCAACTTACTTCCTTTTGGGTGATCTATATGCCTGTCGTCAACTGCGTTACACAAGACGATTTCTGGTTGGTATTTGCGAATCATTTTTATAACTTCTAATTGATGTTTTTTATCGTTTGTAAAAAAAGCATCTGCAAAAGCTAAATTCTCACGTACAGAAACTCCTAATATTTTTGCTGAATTTTTTGCTTCTACATCACGAATTTCAGCAGAACCACGTGTTCCTAATTCTCCTCGTGTTAAATCTACAATGCCTACTTTTTTTCCTAAGGAAATTTCTTTGGCAATTGTTGCTCCACAACCTAATTCTACATCATCTGGATGTGCACCAAAAGCTAATATATCTAATTTCATAATTACTCTATTTTGTCAGGTCGAGCGCAGTCGAGACCTCTTATTAATCTCTCGACTGCACTCGAGGAGACAATCGTTATTTAAACTAAACTGTTAATAGCCTGTTCAATATCTGCAAATAAATCTTCTACCTCTTCAATTCCTACTGAAAAACGAATTAAGCCATTTCTAATTCCTCTTTCTAAACGTTCTTCTTCACTTAATAAAGCGTGTGTGGTTTGTGCTGGACTCACAGTTGTACTTTCCAAACCTGCCAAACTCATAGACGGTTTTATGAGCTGTAAATTACGCTGAAATTCCATGGCATCAATATTTTCTTTTAATTCAAAAGATAACATAGCTCCAAAACCTTTCATTTGTTTTTTTGCTAATTCATATTGTGGATGACTTTTTAATCCTGGATAATAAACTTGGTCTATATTTGGGTTTCCTTCTAAATATTCAGCCATTTTTTGTGCGTTTTTGGTTTGTTCTTTTACACGAAGATTTAGTGTTTTTAAACTTCTTTCTAACAGCCAAACTGTTTGGTCACTTAAATTTCCACCAAAATTAATGGCAGTTTTCCAAATAGTTTCTATATGTTTTTTGGAAGCTGCAATTGCACCTGCAGAAATATCTGAATGTCCTCCCATATATTTTGTGGCAGAATGTAATATAATATCAATCCCAAAATCTATAGGATTCTGATTTATAGGAGAAGCAAACGTGTTATCAATCATTGTCAAACAATTATTTGTTTTTGCCAACTTAGCAATAGCCTCTAAATCTGTAATTCCTAAAAGCGGATTCGAAGGTGTTTCAATATATAAAATCTTTGTATTTTCTTTAATGAGCAATTCAAAATCTTCTACTTTATCAGATTCTGTAAACGAATATTCAATTCCGTATTTATCGAACTCAGAAACAATTAAATTAAAAGTGCCACCATAAATTACTTGCTGAATAATTACATGATCGCCCGTTTTTAAAAAAGCAAACATAGCTGCAGAAATTGCTGCCATTCCAGAACTAAAAATCAAACCATCTTCTGTTTTTTCTAAAGCTGCTATCTTTTTACACAACATTTCTTGATTTGGTGTGTTAAAATAACGTGGATATCGTTTTACATCCACACCATCAAAAGCATAGGAAGTTGCCATATAAATTGGAGAAACTGCTCCTTTATGTTCGCTATCTTTTACTTCGCCAACGTGAACGCACGTTGTGTTTATTCCTAATTTTTTATCATCTCTCATTTAAAAAAGTTTACTTCTGCTAAAATACCAAATCCAATTCTAAATTTCTATAATTTTTGAATATCTTCGCTTATATGATTTCAGTTTTAATTGTTGGTAATGGAAATGTTGCAACGCATTTGGTAAACGCTTTTTCTAAAGTAGATACTATAAATGCGATTCAAGGAAATTCCAGAAGTTTAACAAACATTCCAAAAGCAAATCTTACAATTATTGCAGTTTCAGATGATGCAATTGCCAAAGTTTCTTCAAAAATTAAAAACTCTTTTGTGGTGCATACTTCTGGGAGTTTTGCTATGGAAAATTTAAAAAACACATCAAACAAAGGTGTCTTTTACATGTTGCAAACTTTTTCAAAAGATAAAAATGTCGATTTTTCTGAAGTTCCTTTTTGTTTGGAAGCTGAAAATAAAAATGACTACAAACTACTAGAAACCGTAGCAAAATCAATCGGAAAAAAAATATATAACGTAAATTCAGAGCAGAGAAAAGCTTTACATGTTGCTGCTGTTTTTGTAAATAATTTTACAAATCATTTTTATAAAATAGGAAAAGATATTTGTGAAGAAAATGAGGTTCCTTTTGAAATTTTACAACCTTTAATTGAAGAAACAGCATTAAAAATTAAAACATTATCTCCTGAAAAAGCACAAACAGGTCCTGCCATTAGAAATGATAAAAAAACAATAAAAAATCATTTAGATTTGCTGCATAAAGAACAACAAAAAATATATAAATTAATCACAAAGTCGATTGTAAATTCAATTAAATAAAAGAAGACATCTCCTTGAGTGCAATCGAAAGGCTTTAAAATATAATTATGGAAATTAGCTATAAACAATTATTACCCAAAATAAATACCTTAATTTTTGATGTGGATGGTGTTCTAACAAACGGAATGGTAACCATTATGCCAGATGGAGAATTGGTAAGACACATGAATATAAAAGATGGTTATGCTTTAAAAACAGCTGTTAATAAAGGTTTTAACGTGTGTATTATTTCTGGCGGAAGAAACGAAGGTGTAAGAACTCGTTTGGCAAACTTAGGTATTAAAGATATTTTCTTAGGCGCTCATGATAAGATTATGCAATACAATCAATTGGTAGAAAAATACGATTTACAACCAGAAAACGTATTGTATATGGGAGATGATCTTCCAGATTTCCCAGTGATGAAATTAGTAGGAATGCCTTGTTGCCCAAATGATGCGGCTCCAGAAATTCAGCAAATTTCTAAATATATTTCTTACAAAAAAGGTGGCGAAGGCTGTGTTAGAGATATAATTGAACAAATTCTTCGAGTACAAGGAAAATGGGAGAATAATTTCAACGCAAAATACGATTAAACTTTTTTCCCTATTTTTGATACTTTTGGAAATAAAAACTTAACAACTATGAAAAAGATATTTTTAACAACTTTACTTTTTATTTTAACTTTTACTATAAATGCACAAACTATTTTCGGGAAATGGAATTCTAGAAACGACAAAGGTGTCGTAGATTCTGTTTTAGAAATTTACAAAAAAGAAGGAAAAGCTTACGGAAAAGTTGTTAAAATTATGAATCCTGATAGAAAAGATGCACGTTGTGTAGATTGCGAAGGCGAATTTAAAAACAAACCCATCTTAGGTTTAGACATCTTATCTGGTTTAAAGAAAGACGATGATGAATGGTCTGGAGGAACCATTATAGATCCAAGGAACGGAAAAACATACAAATGTTATATTAAACTTGTAAAACCGAATAAACTAAAACTTCGTGGTTATATTGGAGTTTCACTTTTTGGAAAAACAGCTTATTGGGAAAGAGCGAAGTAATTTTTCTTCTAAAAATTACTGCATAAAAAATCCAAAAAATATGAAGAATACCCATTTTGCAATTCATAAATCTTCGATTTTACCCAAAAGCAAATTATTAAATAACATTTTAAATGGTAAACATTCTTTACAAATTTTAAAAGCAAAAAAAGGTTTCTTATTTTCTTACTCAGTTTTAGAAAAACTGATGAAAATTGAAGCAAAACACAATACCAACACACTTATAAAAAACAGAAGCATTCGTTCTTTGTCAAGAGGAGAACAACAAAAAGCATTACTCAACTATGCAATGCTACAAAAACCGCATTTTTTAATTTTAGACAGTCCTTTTGAAAGTTTAGACATAGCTTCTGTAAAATTATTAAAAGAAAAACTTGTTAAGTTATCTTCAGAAATAATTATTCTTCAAATTTTTAATAGAAAAGAGGAAATTCTACCTGTAATATCTCGTGTTTTAGAAATTGAAAATGATAAAATAAAAAACCAAATTCCAATTGAAAACTATCATTATAAAAATGAGACCTTTATTTTTGATGGAGAAATTCCAAAATCGATAATCGTTTACAAAGACATTAAAAATACAATAATTTGTTTTAAAAATGTAAATGTTTTTTATGATAAAAATCAGGTTTTAAATTCGATAAATTGGACGATTCATAAAAACGAGTTTTGGCAAATAATTGGCCCAAATGGATCTGGAAAATCGACTATTTTATCCATGATTTATGGAAACAACGTAAAAGCTTACGAACAAGAAATTTATTTATTTGGCAAGAAAAAAGGAACAGGAGAAAGTGTTTGGGAAATAAAAAGGAAAATCGGTTATTTCAGTCCTAATTTATTAGAATTATTTCATAGAAAACAAACTGTAAAACAAATGATTTTATCTGGTTTTTATGACAGTGTTGGTTTGTATCAAACACCTTCTACATTCCAAAAAACCACAGCAGATAACTGGATTCAATTACTAAACTTAGATAGTGATAAAAATACGGCTGTCCAGAATATATCTGTTGCGAACCAACGTTTGGTTTTAATTGCAAGAGCAATGATAAAACATCCACCTTTATTAATTTTAGACGAACCTCTTATTAATTTAGATGAAAAAGGAACCGCAATTGTGGTTGCTTTAATTAATAAAATAGCCAAAGAAAGCAATACAACTGTACTTTTTGTTTCTCACAGAATTGTAAATGATTTGCAACCAGACTTTACCTACGAACTTACGCCAACTAAAAATGGTTCTTTAGGAAATGTTAAAAAAGATGTTTAGTTTTTCTCCTCTAACATAGGTACAAAAGCAAAATCTCCTAATTCGTGTTTTTCGAATTCTTTGGGAGATTTTCTAATGAAAAGCGTCATTATTTGTGTTTTATCGCCCACAGGAATTAGCAACTTTCCTCCTATTTTTAATTGCGATAATAATGGATTTGGAACAAAAGGTGCTCCTGCAGTTACAATTATTTTATCGAAAGGTGCTTTTTCTCTGAAACCTTTATAACCATCTCCAAAAATAAATTTCTTAGGCTTGTAACCTAGTTTTGGTAAGAATAAAGACGTTCTTTTAAACAGTTCTTTTTGTCTTTCTATGGAATAAACTTCCGCTTTTAATTCTAATAAAACTGCAGTTTGGTAACCAGAACCTGTGCCTATTTCTAACACTTTATCTTCTGGCTTTATTTCTAAAGTTTGCGATTGAAAAGCAACTGTATAAGGCATAGAAATGGTTTGATCTGCAGCGATTGGAAATGCTTTATCTTGGTATGCATGATCTTCGAAACTAGAGTCTATAAATAAATGCCGTGGAATTTTACGTATAGCATTCAATACATTTTCGTCGATTATACCTTTTGCTTCTAACACATTAGCAAGCTGATTTCTACGTCCTTGATGTTTTGAGGTGTCTTTCAATTGTAAGAGATTTCTGAAACCTAAAAATAGTAATAAATCTAAATACATTCCTATAAAATCGTATCTTTGTTTTTGTTTAAATTTTTATAGTCTTACAATTAGTATATGTCCATTCGAGCATTATTGAACTCAAAAAATATTTTGAGTGAAAATGGGGGACAAAGTTCTTGAGAACAAATTATAAAATTAACAATAAAATCTCTCGACTGCGCTCGAGGAGACAGAATAAAAAATAAAATATTTATGTTAAAAGCTGGAGTTTTAGGTGCTGGACATCTGGGAAAAATTCATTTACGTTTATTACAACAATCAGAAAAATACGAACTGGTTGGTTTTTACGACCCATTTATAGAAAATGCACAAAAAGTTGCCAAAGAATTTGGTTACAAATTGTTCGATTCTATGGAGAGCTTAATGGATGCTGTGGAAGTTGTAGATATTGTAACTCCCACTTTATCTCATTTCGAGTGTGCAAAAATGGCGATTGAAAAAGGCTGTCATATTTTTGTTGAAAAACCAATTACAAAAACTGTTTTAGAAGCAGAAGCAATTAAAACATTGGCAAGCCAAAATCACATACAAGGTCAAGTTGGTCATGTAGAGCGATTTAACCCTGCTTTTACGGCTGTAAAAAATAAAATAAACAACCCAATGTTTATTGAAACACACAGGTTGGCAGAATTTAATCCAAGAGGAACAGATGTACCTGTGGTGCTAGATTTAATGATTCATGATATTGATATCATTCTTTCTGTGGTAGATTCTAAAGTGAAAAACGTACACGCAAGTGGAATCTCTGTAATTTCTGAAACACCAGATATTGCCAACGCAAGAATTGAGTTCGAAAATGGTTGTGTTGCAAATTTAACGGCAAGCAGAATTTCGATGAAGAATATGCGTAAATCAAGATTTTTTCAAAAAGATGCATATATTTCTGTCGATTTCTTAGAGAAAGTTTCTGAAGTGGTTCGAATGAAAGATGTTCCTGAAAAACCAGATGAATTTGCTATGATTTTACAAAATGCGGAAGGCATTAAAAAACAAATTTATTTCGACAACCCCGAAGTTGAAGCAAACAACGCCATTTTAGACGAATTAGAATCTTTTGCGGATGCAATTGAAAATGGAACAAAACCTGTTGTTTCTTTAAGTGCAGGAACAGAAGCTTTACGAGTTGCCCAAATGGTAATTGATTGTTTTTAGTGAGGCTTCATTCTTAATCCTTCCCAAAGGGAAAGAAATACTCTTAAGGAGAGACTTCAATAATAAATGTATAAACCTTGAACTTTTAGCAATTTAAAATAATTTTTTAATAACAAAATTTTTATTCGCCCGAGTAAAAATTCCTTCCTTTTGGGAAGGTTAGGATGGGCTTTTTTTAATATGAAAAACATAGCAGTAATAGGTGCTGGAACCATGGGAAATGGAATCGCACATACATTCGCACAATTTAACTACAAAGTACATTTAATCGACGTTTCGCAAGAAGCTTTGGACAAAGGAATGGCAACAATCTCTAAAAATTTAGATAGAATGGTTGCCAAAGAAAAAATTTCTGAAACTGACAAAAAGAAAACTTTGGCAAATATTTCTACTTTTACAGCGATAAATGAAGGCGCAAAAAATGTTGATTTAGTTGTAGAAGCAGCCACAGAAAATGTGTCTTTAAAATCGAAAATATTTAAAGAGCTTGATGAAGTTTGCGACGAAAACACAATTTTGGCAACAAATACCTCTTCAATTTCTATTACACAAATTGCAGCAGTTACAAACAGACCAGAAAAAGTAATTGGAATGCATTTTATGAATCCTGTACCAATTATGAAATTGGTGGAGATAATTAGAGGCTACAACACATCTGATCACGTAATGAATACGATTGTAGATTTATCTAAAAAGGTGCATAAAATTCCAGTAGAAGTGAATGATTACCCTGGTTTTGTTGCCAATAGAATTTTAATGCCCATGATTAACGAATCTATAGAAACATTGTATAATGGTGTTGCTGGCGTTAAAGAAATAGACACAGTTATGATGTTAGGAATGGCACATCCAATGGGACCTTTGCAATTGGCAGATTTTATAGGTTTAGATGTTTGTTTATCTATTTTAAATGTAATGCACGATGGTTTTAAGAATCCAAAATATGCTCCTTGCCCTTTATTGGTAAACATGGTAATGGCTGGAAAATTAGGTATAAAATCTGGTGAAGGTTTTTATGATTACTCAGAAAATAGAAAAGCAGAAAGGGTTGCTAAAATGTTTTCATAACTACTATAATGAAACATAAAATAATCCTTTTTTTACTTCTTTTCTTATCTATTTTTAAAATGATGAGTCAAGAGGTGAAAAAAGGATTTCTTTTTCCCAAAAAAGTTGGTTTTCTCTATAACAATGCAAATGAAAAAAACTTTCTTTTTGATGATAAAGATTATTCCTATACCACAAATACTTTCAAGTTTCAAGCTTTTTACGACTTAGGAAACTGGAAAAATTTACATTTTGAATTGATTGTACAACCTCAAATTCAGGCTTTAAAACATCAACTATTAAACGAGCAATTTGTTACGCCAGGTGAAACTAATTATCTGGAAAAAAGAGAAGAATTTACCGCCTTAAAAACAATGCATTTGTATGCTTTTGAATTGGGTTTTGTAGTAAAGAAAAAAATACTAAGAAATTTAGATATTCAATTAACTGTAGGTTTGGGTGTTGGAACGATTGACACCAGAACAGAGCGTTTAGCCAAGGGGTTCACCTTTATTGAAAACGGTTCTTTAGGATTTTCCTACAAAACCTCAACAAAAACATATTTATATATAGGAAGTAATATTGGTCATGTTTCAAATTTCGATACACAATTACCTAATAATGGTTACAATATTGTCGGTTTTGAAGTTGGATTTTCATATAAATTACAGTAATATCTTATACTGTTTGAACTAAAACAAAATAATTGAAATTTAAAAAATCCTGTAAAATTTTATAGTTTTACAGGATTTATTTTTTTATTGAAATTATACTTACAAGGTTTTAAAAACCTTGTAAGAGATGTTTTCTACTATTTTCCTAACCAAGAATTTAACATCCAGATGGTTTTTTCTTGTTCTGCAATAAAATCGCTCATCATAGAATTTGTTCCTTCGTCATTTGCTTCGTCAGACACGTCTAAGATTTCTCTTTCGATTTTTAATAATTCTGACAATGAACTTACAACCAAATTTACAGCTTCCACATCGTTAGAAACGTCTTTTCCAACAGGTACAGAAGAATGGTTTATATAATCTGTAAAAGTGTGTAATGGTTTACCTTGCAAGGTTAAAATACGTTCTGCGATATCATCTATTTTAACTTGAGAATCTGTATAAAACTCTTCAAATTTTACATGCAATTCAAAGAAATTTTTCCCTTTGATATTCCAATGCAATCCTCTTAAATTCTGATAATATATTTGAAAGTTTGATAATAATCCGTTTAAATTATCTACCAAATTTGCACTTTCCTTTTTGTCTAATCCTAATATTGATTTGCTCATTTTATTTGAATTTTTATATTCCTAATTTTCAATAGCAAATTTATAAGAAATTAACCGTAAGTTACTATAATTATTATTGATAGTTTTAATACCTTTATCAAAATCTACTATAACAATGACAATTACCCAATTAAAATACATTTTATCAGTATCCGAATATCAAAATTTCACAATTGCTGCAGAGCATAGTTTTGTTACACAGCCTACTTTAAGTATGCAAATTCAAAAATTAGAAGAGGAGCTTGGAGTAAAAATATTTAATCGTTCTAAAAAACCAATTGAATTAACAGAAGTTGGAAAAAAGATTGTAGAACAAGCAAAAGTAATTGTAGATGAAAGCAACAGAATTTTAGATATTGTACATCAACAAAAAGGTTTTATTGGAGGTGAATTCAAATTAGGAATTATCCCAACCATAATGCCTACTTTATTGCCAATGTTCTTAAATAATTTTACAAAAAAATACCCGAAAGTAAAATTAATTATTGAAGAATTAACGACAGAAGAAATTATTAGAAAGTTAACAGATGGCCATATAGATGCTGCAATTGCTGCAACTCCTTTAGAAAACGAAGCGATTAAAGAAAGACCCCTATATTACGAGCCTTTTGTTGGTTTAATTCCACAAAATCATCGTCTTTTTAATGAAAAAGTAATCGCTCCTAACGAATTAGAAATGGACGATATTTTACTATTAGAAGACGGCCATTGTTTTAAAGAAAGCGTAATTAATTTATGCCGAACTTTTAAAACAGATAATAAAAAATCGTTCCAATTGGCAAGTGGAAGTTTCGATACTTTAATAAAATTAACCAAAGAAGGTTTGGGTATGACATTGCTCCCTTATTTACATACTTTAGATTTAAACGATGTAGACAAATCTCACTTGCGTGAATTTACAAACCCACCACCAGCAAGAGAAGTGAGTCTAATTTATCATAAATCTCAATTAAAAATGCAACTAATTGAAGCTTTAAAAAAGACGATTGATGCTGTTGTAAGGGGTGCTATTTCTTTTTCTGATGTAAAGATTATTAGTCCTTTAAATCAAAAATAACAACTATTTTCCTGTTTTTGTCAATGAGGCACCCTAGTAAAATTTATCGATAATTTCGATTAGCTCTTTTTGGTTTTCGTCCATTTTTAGATTGATGTTTTTAGTATGTAAGGATTCAGGTAATATAATTTCGATTTGATACATGTTGTGTGTTAGCTCGGCCGCTTTCTCTACCGACAAAGGGTATTTTTCTATTTTTAATACCCTCTCGAGCTCTTTGTATATAGAATAAGCGACAAATGACAAACAAATATGGGCTTCGATCCTTTTTCTTTTTCGATGGTAGATAGGACGTATCCTTAAATCTGTTTTCGACATCCTGAAAGCCTTTTCAATATGCCACAAGTTTTTGTAGTTATTGATTATTTCTTCAGAGTTCAAGCTGCAATTGGTAATATACCCTTTTAGACCGTCCCATTTTTTATCTTTCTCAAATTTGTCCCTATCTATGGTTACTTTTATCTCGCCTTCAATTTTCAAATACTTGTTGTAACCTCTGTTGTTTATGCTCGATTTGGTAAGTTTGCCTGTTTTTATCTTTTTCTCTAATCTTTCCAGTCCTTTTTTGCGATTGTGCCCATCTTTTTTAGCTCTTTTGTCAGAATGGGCAATGATCAGTTTTACATCTTCGGATTTATCTATTACGGCAAATTCGTTGTTTTTCAAATTCGATTCGAAAATTTTTGTCTTGATCTCACCGGATTCGTTTTTGATTCTTGCACCAAGTATGAACTCGTAGCCGTTTTCTAGAAGTATTCCGATGTTTCTGGAAGTTAACAGGCCTGCATCGGCCACTACGACTGGTTTTGATAGATTGAACTTTTTGCTGATTTTTTCAATAGTTGGAATCAGGGTATGCCCTTCGTATATATTACCTTCAAAAACATCATAGCCAATGGAATAACCTTCAAGACCGACCAACAGGCCCAAAAATATTTGGGGATTACTGTGCTTTCCGTCTTTGCTAAAGCCTGTTTTACGCAAATCGTCTTCATCGCTGGCCTCAAAGTAAAGCGTGGTCATATCGTAAAACACAATGCCGATATTATTGTTTGAAATACGCTTTGTGTGGGCAAAAGAGATTTGCTCGACAGTGTCCTTCAATTCGTCGTTCAGTTTGTCTAAAAAACGATAGACCGAACTTATTTCAAGACTGATTCCTTGATAACGGTAAAGATATTCAATGGTTTTAAGCTTACTCAGGGGAAAAGCCAATCGGGCAATGACCAAATGCCGAAAAAGCTCTTCGCTTATGGTGTTGAAGCCAATATGGTCAAAGATCTTACCGAAGACCAGTTCTGGGCCAATGGTACGTATCTGTGCATTTCCGACTTCGCTCAAAAAGGACTCCAACAAAATATCCTTTTCCAACATGAACAAACTTGGATTGGATTCCAGACGGCGAATTTCCTGTTTAGCTTTTTGTACATTGCTTGAAATAGTTTCGGGTATTGAAGAACTGCCAAAAGATTTTACGACTTTATATTTTCCGTGAGATTTGGATATAATCTGAACACTAACGCTACCCAACTTGTTCCTCTTTTGCCTTATAAACATAAGGCTAAATTAACAAAAAAAAAAAAACGAGACACCCAAAACCTGACTTCCTAAATTATAAATCGTATAAAATCAGGTAGTTAAGAGAATTTTGTTTTGGCATGACGAAAACAGGAAAAAGTTTATTTCATTTTCAGCGGTTTTAAATTCACAATCCGTAACTAGATTTCGTATATCCTTTAAAGCTTGCTTCGTGAGTTTTATTCCTTTTTCAGCTTTTACCAAGATGTCTTCAGTCTCTATTTCCAATATGTTCAATTCATCATCAAGTTTTCTTACAATTTCTTTATAAATTTTCATTTTGTAGTGTGTTTAATATGAAATAAATCTTCATAGAACCTAAATATTACTAGTGAGAATTACCTTTGATATTTAGTCCAGTTTTGCAGAAATGAGAAAAGACAGCTTTTAGATAGAAACACGAATATCTAGTCTTAGACTAAATAGAATATTTTTGCACATTGAATTGAGTAGAAATCTCTTTTCCGGGGATTAAATATGAGGTATCTATTCCTTTCATTTCCTTATGAATTGCAGTACTTATAGAACCATTTAAAATAACAGAAAAGACCTTATTTAATGTGAGTTCGATTTAAGCAACGCTCAAATTAGGTAAAAATCTTTGAATTTTAATACTTGGTTTAGTATCAAGAAAAGAATAAGCAGTTAAACCAGCGATTAAATTTCCAATAAAATTATCAAAGGATCGATGCCTAGAATGTTCTATTTGACAAGTGTTTTTTAACACATCATTTACCGATTCAATAATAGCTCTTTTTCTAAGATAGACTGTATCCATAAAATCGAGAGCTTTCTTTTTCATATTCTTCCTCAATTTGGTGACCAGATGAATACCGTCAACAAATAATCTGTCAAATAAATCTTTTCCCAAATAGCCTTTATCGCCATATATTTTCCCAAATATTTTATCATGAAAGTTTTTGTTTTTCAAAGGGTATCTGTCATCTACATTGGCTTTAGTAATCAAAAAATCAACTATTTGACCTTTGTCATTACAAACTAAATGTAGCTTAAAACCATAAAACCAGCCCAATGTTCCGTAGCTTTTTTCGGCTATGCCTTTAAATACTTGATGTTGTTTTTCTCTTTTGTAGTGACACACTTTAATAGCGGTAGAATCAATAAAAGATATGCCCGAGCATTTACCTAATCCGCGAAGTTTTAGATACACAGCTAAGGGTCTAATTACTTGTTTTTGTAATTCTACAAAGCGATTATAGGAAACGGTTTCAGGAAAAAAATCTTCCATGTGTTTACACACGTAAAAAAGATAAAAGTGTTTTAAATTACGGTAGGATTTTAAGTGAAAAATAACCATAATGGTCATCACTTCACTTTTACTCATTTTTGACTTTCGGTGGCGTTTTTTTGGTAGTGAAGTGTCTGAAATACTGTTTTGAGTTAAAACAGTATCAAATTCTTTCATAAAATCGTCTAGATTACAAAAAATTTCAATAATTTTAGTGTCAGAAATCATAAGCAGAATAATTTTAGTTAATTGATTTTCAATACCTTAATTTACTAAAATTTCTGCTTTTTTCACTATAAAAGTTTAACTTTTTATATCGAACTCACGTTAGTTATATTACACACCCAATTCCAATTGGTTTTTCACAAGATTAAAATAATCTGATTTATTGTTTACCAACTTTTTATGATTCCCAGTTTCAACAATTTCACCTTTCTTAAGAACAATGATTTGGTCTGCATTTTTCACGGTAGATAACCTATGGGCTATGATAACTACGGTTTTTCCTTTAAAAAATTCATAAAGGTTATCATGGATAATTTTTTCGCTTTCAGCGTCCAAGGCACTGGTAGCCTCATCAAAAAAGATATAATGAGGATCTTTATAAACGGCTCTGGCAATGCGAATACGTTGCTGTTGCCCACCGGACAAACCATTGCCAGCAGCTCCTATTTTGGTTTTTAAACCCAGGGGCAACGAGGCAATCATGTCTTCCATATCAGCAACTTTCAAGGCGTTTTTTAATTTATCTTCATCAATATTTTCATCACCAGTGGCTATGTTACGTTCTATGGTTTCAGAGAAGATATAACCATCTTGTATAACCACGCCCGAATTTTCTCGAATGCTTTTGGGCGAAAGTTCTAAAATAGTATTGTAATTATAGTAAATCTGTCCTTGTACAGGGTCATAAAAACGCAGCAATAACTTCATCAAGGTTGTTTTTCCGCTACCGCTCGCTCCCACAATAGCGGTTACTTTGCCTTCTGGAATCAACATATTGATACCCTTTAATACAAAAGGAGATTTTGGCCCCTCGTACTGGAAACTTACATTTTCCAAACGGATGCCTTTTTCAATACCATTTTTTTGAAAATTATTTTGTAATTCAATTGGTTTTTGATGCTCTTGCTCTTCCGTTTTATGGGTTTGTACCTCGTTTAAACGCTCCAAGCTTAATTTGGCATCTTGTAAAGAGCGGAAAAAGCTGACCAATTGGTTTACGGGAGAGTTCATCTGCCCGATGATATAAGAAATACTTAACAAGGCTCCTAAAGTCATGCTACCCTGTACCACATAGGTAGCCGCTAAAAAGGTGACGAGAATATTTTTTAGCTGGTTTAGAAAATTAAAGCCTGAAAGTTGGACTTGGTCCAATTTTAAAATACGTATGTTGAGCTTAAAGAGTTTTTGTTGGATACCTTCCCATTCGTTGCGTTTAAAATCTTCAAACTGGTTGAGCTTAATTTCCGTTACCCCATTGAGCATTTCGTAAATGGATTCCTGATTTTCGCTCTGTCGTTGAAAACGGTAGTAATCCAATATTTTTCTTTTTTTTAGCCAATAGAACGACCAGATAATAGACAATACCGTTAAGGTTAAATAAGCCAATAAAATTTTAAAATCATAATGCCAAAGTACCCCGAAAAACACCAAAAAAGTAATGATGGAAAAAAAAGTAGTTAGGCTCTGCGAGGTCAAAAATTGTTCTATTCTTTTGTTGTCCTGAATACGTTGCCGAAAATCTCCCATCAATTTGGTGTCAAAAAACTTGATGGGCAATTGCAGCATCTTTTTTAAAAAATCGGATATGATAGTTATGCTAATATGCGTACCTACATAGAGCATGAGCCAATTGCGAAAGATGTCAATGATAATGGACCCCAGAAAAACCCCAAGCTGTGCCAAAAGGATGATACTGATAAAATTGAGGTCTTTGGCATTAACTCCTTTGTCAATTAGGGCTTCTGTTAAAAACGGAAATATTAACGTGAGACCACTACCTGCCAACAAAAACAGGAACATAAAAGTGAGCTGCTTTTTATAGGGAAGAAGATACTTAAAAAGGTATTTTATGGATAGTTTATCTTCTTTGGGCGGGTCTTTTTTATAAAATGCCTCTGTAGGTTCCAAAAAAAGGGCTATCCCCTCTTTACTTTCAGTATACCATGATTTCTTGAACGAATCTTCATTTAATTTAATTATACTATGACGTGGATCAGCAACATAAAATAATTTAGAGTTAAAGAGTTTTGAATTTTTAATTTTATATAGAACGACATAATGATTTTTGTTCCAATATATAATACAAGGCAACTGGGTTCTGCTTAAATTATCTAATGAAAGTTTCCCAGAAAATGTATTGAAACCAATTTGTCTTGAGGCCTCACTCAAACCCAATAAAGAAGCACCTTCACGAGTTACATACGAAATATTCCTCAAATATTTTATAGAATAGCTCTTGCCATAGTGTTTACATACCATACTTAGACATGCAACTCCACAATCCTTTTTATCATGTTGAGGAATAAAAATCATGACATTTTACAAAATTCTTATTGCACGATATTTATAAAATAAATTTATCAAATAAAAAACGGTATTCTTATCTAAACTATCTTCCACCAAATGTAAAACTTCTTTTACGCTCAAAACATTTCCTTCATTAATTTTATCAGCTAATTTTTTGATTGATTCAATTTTTTTAAAGGTAAACTTTCTGCCTCTTAAATAAACATTCATCCGCCCTTTTTCTGCTGAATTATTGTAAAGAATTTTA
This sequence comes from Polaribacter cellanae, assembly GCF_017569185.1. Classification (NCBI taxonomy): domain Bacteria; kingdom Pseudomonadati; phylum Bacteroidota; class Flavobacteriia; order Flavobacteriales; family Flavobacteriaceae; genus Polaribacter; species Polaribacter cellanae. Next base: position 1,036,639 of record NZ_CP071869.1, read on the forward strand.
AATGGCTTTTCAATAATTATTTTTAATTTTGGGTTTATATCTTTTTCTTTGTTTATTGGAAATATACTAGTTCTATATCCAGAATTACTTGAAATAGTATATCTTAAATCTCTATAGGCTTCTCTTAAAAGTTCGCGTAAATTATAGTTCTTAAACTCTGAAGGGATTTTATATGCTGTCAATATATTGTCAATGTTACTTAAATCATCAATTGGATTTAAGTCTGATGGAAGAAGTTCGTGAGTTTCATCTAAGTATTGCTCCATAAGAACAGTATTTAGCTTCTCTACAATTCTTTTTTTGGAATGATTGTAGAACCAATAAGTTAGGGCAATTGACAAACCTTTCTGTCTACCTACATGATAAACACCTTGTGGCATAAAATAAATGTCTCCAGGCTCGTATTTGTACTCTTTAGCATAAGGAATGAACCGATCAATATCGTTTTTATTAAATTTCTTTTCCAATTTCTCAAACACCTCATTTTCCCAAATGAACATGGATTTGTTACCCGGCCCTAAATGATAATGAATTACATTTTCACCTGGCATGTCTTGATGTATCCCTATGGGGGTATTGTTATAATTTCCAATAAATAATGTAAAGTTTATACCTTCAATCGGAAAACCCATTTTATCAAGTAACGGTTTTGATTTTATTGCAATTTTTTTTGATAATTTATTGTTGAATCTTTCTGCGGAATTAATTATTATACCAAACTCCTTATCCTCAAACACTCGCTCGCACCAAGATTCGACAGTATCATTACTTGATGGAGGTGTATTGTAAATTTTATTCATTTCATTTTTATCCAATTGATGCTTATCAACAAAAATTCTATATCCATATTTAGTGGTTTTTAAATGGGATAATTTGGAAATAATCTTTAAAACTAACCTCTTAAATTGTAAAATCTCATCTGCTGATATACTTTCTTTAATGACGTTTGTTTTTGTCATATTATTAGTTTCTACTAAAAAATCGTCCCACCATGATGGGCTAAATTTTTCTTTTTTGATTTTATTTAGAACATCGGATTTCATTATTCCACCTTTTTAATTAAAGAAATTCCTTTATATTTAATTAATGTTGATATTATGTATACTCCTGTCTCTTTACTCCAATCTTCATCAAGGACATCAATTAACTCAGCCACTCTAAATGTAGCTCCCGTATTTATTTTGTCTATAAGTAGTTTTAGGCAACTAAAATTATTAAACTCTATTTTTGTGCCTCTTATAAAAATATGGAGCTTTGTTTTGTCGTATGAGTCCTTATATTTAATTAAGAAAGGTAATTCTAATTGAACGATATCATTATTTTGCAACTTAACGTCTTTTGTAAGTGGAGGAGGATTTGTTCGATAGCCTGCATTACTGAATAGGGAATATCTAAAATCACGATACTCCTCTCTTATAAGATCTTTAAAAGATAATTTTTCTAATTCAGGTGGAATATCAAATAAACTTAGGCAATCATCTATAATGCTAATATCATTTATTTCGTTTTTATCAGCTTTCAAGTTCTTACCGCAGGTAATTAGATATTTTTCTGTTAGAAACGAAAGAATTTGTTTTGAAAAATCCTCCATTGAACGATTATTATACCAACATCCAATGGCCATTGATAAACCTTCCTGAGTTCCTACATGATAGATATCTTCTGGCATAAAGTACAAATCTCCTTCGCCGAATTCATACTTATTTGCGAAAGGAATATATTTTTGTATGTTCTGATTATTATATTTCTGTTCGCCTACTAACCCTTCATATGTATCATTGTCCCAAGTATACATTGTTTTTTTTCCTGGTCCCAAATGAAAATGGATTACGCTTTTACCCGGTAAATCCAAATGTATTCCGAGTGGAGTTTTGTCATAGTTTCCAATAAACAGTGTAAAAATAATACCTTCGGTTGGCATACCATTCAACTCTAGCAGTGGTTTCAACTTAAATGCAAGTAATTTGGAAAGTGCTGGGTTAAATCTTTCTCCTTGATTTACTATCATTCCAAATCTTTTGTTACCAAAGACTCTTTTTGACCAATCTTCAATTGATTCTCCTTTTACAGGTGGATAATCAAATAGATGTATCATCTCATTATTTTCTAGAAGTTTTCCATCTACGTAAACCCTAAACCCAAAACGACTTGTTCTTAATTTTAATATTGATGCAAGCATTTCTAAAATTTGGCTTCTCATCAACAAGATTTCTTCTTTGCGAATACAATTTTTAAAAACATTCGCTTCGGACATACCTTGAGTCTTTTCAATGAATTTACCCCACCAAGATTTGTCAAATATTTTGTTTTTTACAGTTGCCATTTTTTAAATACTTACTGAAATGGTTTAAACTTTTTTGATTGGTTAAAAAAGTTTAAATCACTTCACTTTAATAATTCCATGATTTTTATATATAGTATTCAGAATAAATAGTCCAATTTCTTCGTCCCAATCTTTATCTAAGGTTTTCAAAAGTTCGGAGACTTTTAAAGGTTTTCCAATATTTATTTTGTCAATCAGAGATTTAATACAATTGAAATTATTTAATTCGATCTTAACTCCTCTAACAAAAACATGAAGTTTTTCCTTATGTAAAGATTCTTTGTACAAAATTTTAAAAGGTTGCTCGATTTGAACTACGTTATTTCCTTTAAACAAAATGTCATTATCCATGGGGAATGGACTTGTTCTGTAGCCCGCATTACTATGAATTGAATACCTCAAACCCCTATAGGTCTCTCTTAAGAGATCTTTGTAATTTAAGTTATTAAATTCATGAGGGATTTTAAGAATTTCAAGGATATCATCTACTCCAGAAACATCATCTATGTCATTTTTGTCTATTGCTAATAAATCTTTTCCTCCTTCCAAAAATTCATTAAGAGTTAGTGACAAAAGTTTACGAAGTAATATTTCACTATTATGATTGTATCTCCAAAATGTTATGCCAATTGACAACCCATCTTGCATGCCAATGTGATATTCACCCTGCGGCATAAAATAAATACTGCCTTCTTTAAAGATAAATTTTGATGAGAATGGAAGTAAACTTTCGACATCTTGTTTATTATATTTCTGGGTGTTAATTAATTCTTTATATTCTTCATTACCCCACGTATACATAGTTTTTGCTCCTGGACCTAGATGAAAGTGCATAACGTCCTGTCCAGGTGGGTCTTGATGAATCCCTATAGGAGTTTTTTCATAGTTGCCAATAAATAATGAAAAGTTTATTCCATCTCTAGGAAATCCAACTTTTTCAAAATAAGGCTTTGTTTTTAGGGCTATATTTTTAGAGAGTTTTAAATTGAACTTTTCTCCAGCATTTATAATCATCCCGAATTTCTTCCCTTTATAAACTCTTTCAACCCATTCCTCTAATTCCTCATCTTCTAATGGGGGCAAATCATATATTTTGCTCATTTCCGTCTCATCCAATTTGACTCCATCTACAAAAACTCTAAACCCATATTTATCGGTTCTTAGTTCTGCAAGCTTTTGGATAATTTCAAGAACATATTTGCGGAAAAGTAATGTTTCTTCAAAGTTTAAACAATCTTCAATTACTGCTGTTTTGGTAAGGTTATTCGTTTTATGTAAAAACTTATCCCACCATTTTTCGTTGAAAGCCTTTGGCTTCTCAGTTAATGATGTTTTTACTGTTGCTTGTTCCATGATTTTGACTAATTTTTAAAATGTTTCAATTATCTAAATTTTAGAATCAAGGAAATCGACTGTGCTTTCCTTGATTCTAAAATTTGAAATCACCAATCACTTAATAGCACTAATACAATTTGTATCGTGATGATGTCTTCCATCATGGTGGTGAGATCCTCCTCCCACTACTTGTTTTTCTTGGAGTGGGTTAAGAACCTTGATTCCAAGAAAATCGCTTGCTTTTTTAATTTGTGCATTTTTCATTTTAAAAAAAATTAAAGATTAATAAATACCACTCTTTGTATATAGGCTGTGGCTATATCCTTTTTTTAATTGTCAATTCTATTTTTTTCTTCTTCATTTCCAAAATTGTGTTTTTCAACTTTTAAATGTGTAGCTCCAAATCGATAGTTTACCGACAACCTAAAATTTCTATAGTCATTGTAATACGAATATGAGTAATTTGTGTTGCCTGATTTGGTGTTTGCTCTTTCAATATCCGTTTTCAAAACATCATCAGCAAAAACCCCAATATTTAATTTGCTTTTGAGTAGAGAGAACTTAAGGCCTAAGTCCAAACTTGCTGACCCTTTTATTTTGTATACATCCTGAAATTGGGGTGATTGATACCAAAAGTTAATCTCACCGTTAATCGTCTTTTTGGTATTTAGAACAAATCTATTATTTACACTAACAAAGGCTCCCCAACCTTTTGGTTCAGAAATATTTACATCTTTTGTGAAATTCGTAGTAGTATAGAATAGATTACCTTGAAGTTCGGTTTGCAGCCAATCTAACTTGTTAAATATATAGACCTCACTTAAATTGTAAGTGTCAGTATTGTAAAAGTTAAGGTCTATCAAATACTGAATTTTCGTATCATCATCGAAAAAAGGTGGATTACCTCGACCTCTGCTTTTGTGTGAAAAAGAGAGTGAACTGAATAATACATTCTTGAAAGCATATTGAAACTCAATGTTGTCTGTAAATGAAGGCGTAAGTGTCGGATTACCCTGTGTATAACTGTAAGGACTATAATATACTTGGAACGGATTTAGCTCATTATATCTTGGTCTGGAAATTCTTCTTCCATAATTCAAAGAAAAAACACTCGCGTCATTTGTCTTATTTAAAATATATATTGTTGGAAAAAGCTGCAAGTAATTATTGCGATCTATTTCACCCAAAGTGATAGAGTTACCTTTGGTTTGAGTGTTTTCTATTCTCAATCCAAGTTGGATTGACCATTTTTCAGAAAGTTTTTTGTTACCCATAAAGTATAATGCCTGAGTATTCTCATCATAGTCAAAAATATTGCTTCTATTAGGTTGCAAAATTGGAACACCGGCCGTACTGTCAAAATATTTATTGTCATAATGTGTTTTAGAGAAATACACCTTGCCTCCAAAACTAAAATTTGCCCATAAAGTTGGATAATCAACATCAATTTTAGCCGAATAGATTTTTAGATCATGAATTCCTTTATTATCTACCGATAGATATCCATCAGGTGTTGAGGAAAAATCTTCAGTTATTGCTTGTGTTTGAAAACTTCTTTTCAGATCATTTCTAAAATCAAAATAATCAAAATTCGTAGAAATTTTTTTACCAATAGTATCCAGTTTTATAAAAGAATGAAAATTATATGAATTGGATAAAGTTTTTTTGTTGTCATAAGCAATTGTATTGATAATAGAATCAATAGATAAACTTATATTATCTTTTATTATAGATTTATTATATTGATTGGAGTGAGGTCTACTAAAATTACCTAAATATTGAATTCCTGCCGACCAAGTATCAGAAAGTCTGTAATCTAATCCAATATGACTACTAAAAATCTTAGCAATTTTTCTATTTTTAAAATTATTGTCCCATTTTTGAGTTGGATAAAATATTTTTTCTGTTTCGGTTTCTCTTTTTGAACCATTTTCATAACTAAGATTTGTGAAAAGACTTAGATTTTCTTTTTGATAATTGAAGTTGCCACCAAAAGTTCCTGAAGGATAAGTTGTTTGTCTGTACAAACTATTTAAAGAAACATTCCAATAATCACTATCTGAATGTTTTAGTTTTACATTTATTATACCGCTATTTCCTTCAGCATCAAACTTTGCAGGAGGATTTGTAATAACTTCTATACTTTTAATGTTATCTGTCTGCAAAGTTTTTAGAAAAATTATTAAATCATCACCTGATAAATGAATTAACCTATCATCTACCATTACAGCCATACTACTTTTTCCAACCATTGATATGGCATCGTTCTGTACCCGAACACCGGGTGCAACTCTCAGGGCATCCAAACCGTTTCCTCCACTTGCCGCCACGCTGTTCTCTATATTAAAAACCAACCGATCCACTTTACGTTCTATCAATGGTTTTTTGGCAGTTACCACCACTTCATCTAATTGGTTTTTATCTGCTTTTAAAATGATGCTTCCCAAATCCATATCCTTGTCCAGGGTTACGTTTTGATTCCACTCCGCATAGCCTATAAAACTTACGGTAAGTTTGTATGTGCCTTGTTTGGTTGTCAAGTTAAACGCACCCTTGTCGTCGGTAATGCCACCAGATATGATCTGGTTATTGGCATCGGTTAGGAACACATCGGCAAATTCAATAGGCATATTGGCAGCATCTTTAACAACACCTCGTATATCAACTTGCGAGTAGGAAGAAAAAGAAATGAGGGATATTATAAATATCTTAAATAAATTCATAAATGTTAAATTGATAGGTCAAAATTAAAACAGCTTATTAAGTTTTTCACTATACAAAAGGTTAGTTTTTTAGGTCTGTGGCAAAAAAATCATGGGTGTGCCCATTCCATTCGAAACAAAAGAGAGATTGTTTCTGTATTCTGGGTATAAAAATCGATCAATCCTTTATAAAGCATATAGATTGGAACCATTTTAGAACCTAAATAATTTAAAGGTCTGCTAATAACTGTAGTCTGTATGTTTACTAGGGATAATATCTTTAACAACTTGCAATCACATTCCGCAAATGCAACACTGTTACTGTTTTCACAAATTGGGGAAATGGCACGGAGTATCAATTGTTTAAACAATTTGATACATCGTATATTTTTCTTTATGGCAAACCTACCGATATGCCATATAGTATCCGAAGAAAAACCACTTAATACCTATAAAGAATCAATCCCAAAAATTCTTTGTAACGGTAATACGTCCATTCCGTTCCACTTTAAGATTCTAATGAAACCTACAATATTTCCTGAAGTATCTTCGGCAACAAATATTTTGGAACTGTTCAAAAAATCCATTTCCTGATTATAAACAGATAGAATCTCTTTCTTCCGTTTAAAAGGTACGTCATTACAAGACTGGCGATGGTGCTTGAAATTTTCTACCACTATAAATTCTGCCAATCTTATTATTTCATTCGGCTGAAGTTCTCTTAAACGATATTTTTCATAAACCATAAAACGACTGCTTTTTGTACCTAATAAAATTACGTAACCTATTAATTCATTATACTATACAAAAGGATAGTTTATTAAAAAAGTAATATATTTGTGATTAATCATGGACAATCGTATTGATAACTTCTTCTCAATCCAAAATACTGTAAATCATATCTCTGATAACGATTATAAACAGGTGCATGATTATTTAGAACCTATCCGTGCCTTTGCCAGAACCTCTTATAAAAGTATTTATGTTATAGATTATCAAAAAAAATGTTTAGATTACGTATCGGACAACCCTTTGCTTCTTTGTGGTCATACAGCCAAAGAGGTAAAAGAAATGGGTTACGGCTTTTATTTTAATTTCGTTCCTAAAGAAGATTTGGATTTATTATTGAAAATTAACACAGTTTGGTTCAATTTTTATGATAACATCTCTTTGGAAGAACGAAAACGATATACTATCCTGTACGATTTCCGTTTAAAAAACAAAAATGGAAAGACAATTTTGGTCAACCATAAATTAACACCCCTATTTTTGACCAGTAATGGTAAGATATGGAAAGCAATATGTATTGTATCGCTTTCTTCGAGACATCATTCGGGAAATGTTAAAATATACAAACAGGGCAGTAATAAATTTTGGCGATACGATCTAGAGAACAACTTTTGGAAAGTTGAAGAAAAGGTAGTACTGACCGAACGGGAAAAAGAGATTTTACGTTATTCAGCACAGGGTTATACGATAAACGAAATTGCAGAAATTATTTTTTTGTCACCCGCTACGATAAAATTCCACAGACAAAAATTATTTGAAGATTTGCATGTATCCAATATAACGGAAGCCATTTCCTTTGCCATCAATAATAAATTGATTTAGTTACTTTTATATTAATTGTCCATTATTGATGATAGATAAAATTCTGGAAATTTTTTTACTTTTTTTCCTGTTGCCAAATTGTACAGTAAATACGTACACACTCCTGCCACAAGCCACGAACCGATAGATAATTGGGGAGGCGGTAGGTTTTCTTTTTCGTTTTTATACCGTTGTAGAATTTTATCTATCCATATTTTGGGCGTTCCCCAAAACTTCAAATAACCCGATACGTATTCCACCATTTTAATTTCGTTAAATTTCTCCGTTTTTTTGGAAATTGATTCCAGTGATAATCCTTCGGGCATGATTACGTTAACTAAAGATTCCCAACCCAGATTATACGGATGTAAAACGGGAATACTTTTTTGTTGACATATTTTATCAAATAGCAAAGGAACATCCGAAGAAAAATCCAACGCATTAACAGCTATTTTATGACCTTTTAGGTACAATTCAATATTTCCATCGGTCAAAAAGCAATTGTAACACCTAATATTTGCCTTTCCATTAATCGCTTTCAGTCTTTTGCCAAGACTTGAGATTTAGCGACCAAAATATCATCTTCTACGTAATTTTGTCTATTCAAATTGGATAATTCTACTTGGTCACCATCAATAATGGTTATATTCTCAAAACCAAAACGTAGGGCACACTCCGCAATATTACTTCCTATACCGCTTCCAGCCAATAAAATGGGATAATTTTTTATTATTTTCTGTTCTTTCTCGATAAGGTACAATCTATTTCTACTATATCGTTCTTCCATTACTTTTTTCTATTACGAAATTATCCTATTGTGACCATTTATATACTATACAAAAGAATAGTTTTTACATTTTTGAACATTTATCTTTAGATAAGTTAGGCTCTTTATCATTAGGGAATATTTCCTCATTTTGATTCTCGATGGGGAGTAATAAAAACCTTTGTTTTCCTATCCAAACTTTCAAATTTTAAGATTTTAAATTGCCTCCATTTTTGCTATTCGGCATTGATTTAATTAGCTTTTTTTTCTCTTAAACAACAAACCAACGTCCTTATAAATCTTCTCAAAATTCAGTTGTAAATCTTCATTAGAATACGGTGTGTTATTTTTAGGCATTTCCTTTTGAATATGCTGCAATTTAAACTGTACTCTTTTATCCCTACCATCAGCAAAAGTGATAAACTCACCTTGTTTTAATCTGAAAAAAATATCCGCCCTGCGTTTGGAAACTTCTTTTTCGCCTTTGGTAATACGCGTATCAAAGTTAAGATTAAAACCTTTATTTATGCTAGTGGTTTCCATTTTTACGAGTTCAAAAAAACGTTCGTAGTATTTAGCCGTATCAGGGTCGTTCACTTTTCCAAAAAACTGATAGGAAAGATTGCTTAAAATTGCTTTGCTGGCTTTATCCCCATACAACATATCGTTTTGAATTTTGTCCTGCATGACATAAATAGTGGCAATATCATAGCTTCGGAGCGTAGCGGGAATACGGTGCATATTGAGCAATTTTATGGTTGGAGCTTCTTCCATCATTACAAACGAAGATTCTTGATTTCGCACACTCATTTGTTTAATGACCGTATGCATAATAGTAGCGATTATAGGAGAATATGCCGATTCGTACTTAGGCTGGTTCACGATGGAAATTACCGCAGGGTTTTCTTTACTGTTAATATTGAGAGGCACTTCATCAGCAGACAACACCATAAATAGTTGTCGGGAACTAATCTTTTTAAAGGCATTGGCCAAGGTACTTTTAACACCAGCTGTTTGCTTATCCGAATCGATACCATTGATAAAAGCACTTGCCATACTTTTAGAAGTTAAATTGGTACTTAAAAAAGCGACCATTTTTTTAGTATTGAAACTTTGAAAAACAGCAATCAAATGGGCAAGGTACAATATTGTGGAAAAGCTGTTTTTAATTTCCATATCAATCCGCTTAACAAGCCTTCTACGGCATCATTAAAAAACTTGCTTGCTCCGCTTATGCCAGACTCTTTATGTTCCAATAAATTCTCGATAAGTACTTTGGATAGTTCATTTACATCTTCTTCATTGAGAATATACCTAGTGTCAAGTCAACATTAAAGAGTCGTATATTTTTTATATCTTTGCAAGAAACCATGGCAAAAAAATATACAATAACCTTAACCAAAGAAGAGCGTAAAGATTTAGAACAAATCATTTCAAAAGGTAAACATAGCAGTCAAATTTATCGTAATGCTTATATCCTTCTAAACAAAGACGAGGGTGCTTATTCTGATTCAATTAAAGTAACTAATCAAGAGGTATCAAAAGTTTTAAAAATAGCTATGCGAACCATAGACAGGATAAAGAAACGTTTTGTGGAAGAAGGATTTGAAGCCTGTTTATCTCGCAAACCTACCACCCGTGTTTATGAAAGAAAGATTGACGGTGATAGAGAAGCCAAACTGATATCCATCGCTTGTAGTGAGCCCCCACAAGGTATGGCTAAATGGTCGCTTCGTCTTTTAGCCGATAAAATGGTAGAATTAAACTATGTAGATAGTCTATCTCATGAAACAGTTCGTTCTGTTTTAAAAAAACGAGTTGAAACCCTGGCGAGTTAAAGGTTGGGTTATTCCTCCAATCCAAAATGCTGATTTTGTAGCTAATATGGAACATGTCTTAGACGTTTATAAGCGCCCCTATTGTTCAAAACACCCTGTAGTTTGCATGGATGAATCCCCTAAACAACTTATCGACGAAATCAAAGATTCTATAAAGTTGAAAGATGGTAGTAAGATTGTGGACTATGAGTATAAACGAAATGGTGTTTGTAATATCTTTATGGCTAATGAGCCATTTTCAGGAAAACGAATAGTGAAAATTACAGAAAGAAAAACAAAAAAAGATTGGGCATTATTTGTAAAAGATATAGCAGAACAATACAAAGAAGCAGAAAAAATAACTTTGGTAATGGATAATCTAAACACTCATAAAGCAAGTTCTCTTTATCAAACTTTCAAGCCTGAACAAGCAAAACAATTATGGGATAGGTTTGAATTTGTTTACACCCCAAAATATGGAAGTTGGCTTAATATGGCAGAAATAGAACTCAATGTTTTAAATGGACAATGTCTAAACAGAAGAATAGACCATATTGAAACCGTCAAAACAGAGGTTGGTGCTTGGGTCAAGTATAGAGATCAAAAACAAGCAACAATAAACTGGCAGTTTACAACTAAAGATTCTTGCATTAAACTAAAAAGGCTTTATCCGACATTAAATAATTGACTTGACACTAGGAGCAATGGGATTGACCCGATAATGAATTTGGTCAAAGGCAATGGTATAGAATTTTACTTTGTTTTCTTTGAATAGTGGATAAGCCATTTCGGTCAATTCAAAATCTTTGTAATCATGAATAATTCCGCAAAAGTTATATCTACTAAAATGTTGCAGAAAATTATAAATAATACTTTCGGTTTTTCCACTACCGGCAGACCCAATAACCGATGCCCCACGTTTGATATTTTCTACTTGGAATTTACCCCGTTTTAATTTAAAACGAACCCGATATTTTTTGTGGACAGTCGTTGACCGCTCCTCGTGAAAGAATACATAGAGTACCGTGCCAATAAATAATACAGGAACGATAACATAAAGGATGATATGTGCCAGATTCCAATTCATATCCCGATAGAACTTGATTGTATGGCTTTATCAAGGACTCCAACAAAATATCCTTTTCCAACATGAACAAACTTGGATTGGATTCCAGACGGCGAATTTCCTGTTTAGCTTTTTGTACATTGCTTGAAATAGTTTCGGGTATTGAAGAACTGCCAAAAGATTTTACGACTTTATATTTTCCGTGAGATTTGGATATAATCTGAACACTAACGCTACCCAACTTGTTCCTCTTTTGCCTTATAAACATAAGGCTAAATTAACAAAAAAAAAAAAACGAGACACCCAAAACCTGACTTACTAAATTATAAATCGTATAAAATCAGGTAGTTAAGAGAATTTTGTTTTGGCATGACGAAAACAGGAAAAGTACTTTTAGCACTTTTGGTTTTTACTTTTAACGTGAGTTCTTTTTAAGAAATAATATATAACTTAATTTTAAAACACTGATAAACACGAAGTTATGTTCCCTGCCATTCTATATTTGTTAATTATTAAGTAGTAGTTTATTGACCAATTATGGATTCCTGCCTACGCAAGAATACAAAACGTTAAACCTTTTCTACTCCAGTAGGTTTTCGATATCCTTGAAAAGGTTGTTTTAACAATTCTTTTAAGGAAGAGTTTTTAACCTCATCAGGAAAAGTATCTACTCCATAGACAATTTTTTCTCTGTCTAACTCCAAATACGTTCCAAAAATTCTGTCCCAAATAGAAAAAATATTCCCATAATTAGAATCTGTATAAGGTAACATATTATGATGATGCACCTTGTGCATATCTGGAGACACAATAAAGTAGCTCAAGAATTTATCTACTTTTGGCGGAATTTTAATATTTGCATGGGTAAATTGTGTAAAAATCAACGACATAGATTGATAAATAAACACAATAGCAATAGGAGTTCCTACAACAAAAACACCTAATAACGTAAACGCAAAACGAATTAAACTTTCTATTGGATGATGCCTGTTTGCAGTAGTTGTATCTACTTTATGATCTGAATGATGCACTAAATGAACCATCCACAAAGGTTTTATTTTATGTTCTGTATAATGTGCTAAGTACGCACCAAAAAAATCTAAAAATAAAACGCCAAAAACCACATACAACCACAAAGGCATTTCTGGGAACCAATTGATAATTCCAAAATTATTAGCCTTTACCCAATCAGCAGTTTTTAATAATAAAAAAGCCAAAGCAAAATTGATGATAATAGTCGTTAACGTAAAAAACAAGTTAGGAATTGCATGTTTCCACTTTTTATAATCGAATTTAAATAATGGAATTAAACCTTCCAATAACCAGAAAAAAGTAATTCCGCCAACCAAAATAATACTTCTATGAGAAGAAGGAATGGTTTCGAAATAATTAAAAATAGTTTCCAAAATTGTTTTATTTGCAACTAAAATAGTGAAAATAATGTTGTCGATACAAATTTGTTTATTCTTCACAAATTTACTTGAACTTACAACTCGTTATTATTTAAACACAATCATTTAATAACATAAAATTCTAAGATATTATCACTTCGAATGATTTTCGATTTTTTGAGAAAATTGTATCGAAAAGTTTTTTAACAACAAAAATGAGAAAAGTCTCTTTTGGAGATTTAAATGCTATTATTTCCTCCTAACCTTCTTATTTCCTTCCAAAGGTAAAACCTCTTTTAATTTCTCTACAATATTATAAGTAGCAGGACAAATGGCTGTATTTGCAATCGTTAAATCTGTTATTCCAATAAACTTTTTACGATTTGTATGCGGATATTCAGCACATGCTTTGGGTCTTACTTTGTAGATAAAACACGTATTATCAGATTCATCAAAAAATGAACAAGGAGCCGTTTTTAGCACCATAAAATCGTCTTCATCTCTCTCTAAATACTGCTCTTGAAAAACGGCAACTTTTATCTTTAAATACTTTGCAATTCTTTCTACATCTGTATCTGTAAAAATCGGACTTGTAGTTTTACAGCAATTTCCACACGTTAAACAGTCAGTTTTTTCAAACTCTTTATCGTGCAATTCTTGCATTAAATAATCCAATCTTTTTGGCGTTCGTTTCTTTAATCTCGTAAAATATTTTTCGCTTTCTTTCTTTACTTCTTGTGCTAATTTTGGGAGTTCTTGTAAACGTTTTTCCATAATGCAAAAATACAATTTAATGATGACACTATTTTGTTTTTTGTGATGTTTAAGTAAATCAAATTAACACTTTAATACGGTTTTTTTTGGCCACGAACTCACGAATTTTATTTTTTAATCTTGAATCTGTAATGGTTTAGTAAATATATAAAATCTACAAAATAACCCAATTAATGCAAATACAGTTAACATATTGACCTAATTAATGTAAATACAGTCAATAAACTAACTCAATTAATGTAAATTTAGTCAGTTTAATTAAAATTTTATATATTTATAATATGAAAACAGAGATAGAAAGAGCTGTTATTAATGTAGTTCATAAAAAAGCGCAACCAAATAAAGTAATTTTATTGGTAGGCGCAAGACGTGTTGGAAAAACACGGTTTATAAAAAAATACATTCATAATTTTCCTCCTGCTAAAATTTTAAAATTAAATGGAGAAGATATAGACGATGCAGAATTATTAGCAAGAAGAAGTGTTGCAAATTATAAACGTTTATTAAAAGGTATCGATTTATTAGCTATTGATGAAGCGCAACATATACCTAATATTGGTTTAATTTTAAAGTTAATTATAGATGAAATTGACGGCATAAAAATAATTGTTACAGGAAGTTCTATGTTCGATTTAAACAACCAATTAGGTGAACCTTTAGTGGGGAGAAAATATACAATTTATATGTATCCATTAAGTCAGATTGAATTTTCTAAATACGAAAACTATAAAATAACTTCAGAAAAATTAGAAGAAAGATTGTTGTTTGGTGGGTATCCAGAATTGGTATATTTAGATAGTTGGGAAGACAAACAAGACTATTTACAAGAAATTATAAATGATTATTTATTAAAAGATATTCTAATTTTTCAGAATATAAAAAAGGCAGATAAAATTTATAATTTACTAAGATTATTGGCCTTTCAAGTTGGAAATGAAGTTTCATTAAACGAATTAGGAAATCAGCTTCAAATTTCTAAAAACACCGTTGAAAATTATTTAGATTTATTAACCAAAGTATTTGTGGTTTTTAAAGTTGAAGGATACAGTAAAAACCTACGCAAAGAAGTTACAAAATCCAGCAAATGGTATTTTTATGATGTGGGCATTCGAAATGCGATTATAAAAAATTTTAATATTCTACAAAACAGAAATGATGTAGGGCAATTGTGGGAAAACTACCTAATTGTAGAACGTATGAAGAAGCAAGAATATAAAAAAATGCTTCGTAATAATTATTTTTGGAGAACTTACGACCAACAAGAATTAGATTGGTTAGAAGAGAAAGCCGAAAAACTAAATGCTTTTGAGTTTAAATGGAACAGTACTAAAAAAGTAAAAATCCCTACAGCATTTGGGAAAGCGTATGAAAATGCAGATTTTGAATTGATAAATAACGAAAATTACTTGGATTTTATTACTTAAAAAAATTGCCACGAATTCACGAATTTAATCTTAGTAGTTGATGTTAAAAGTAAAAGCACTAAAAATCGAATTTTGTCATTTGCATCCAGCTTTAGCTGGATGTTATTGATAAGTTATAGAAATGGCTTTAGCAAAAGCTCTCTTTATCTTTAAAAACTGTTTGACTAAAACCAATAATACTAAAAAATATATTTGTAATGAATTAAAACTCATTGGTATTGAGTTTTTCATTAAAAAAATCACTTAATAAAGTGTTCTGAATTCACTAATTGTATTGTTTTTATTCGTGAATTTGTGGTAATTTTGTAAGCATATATACCAACCTTAAAACACAAACTGACCTAATTAACGTAAATACAGTCAATAAACTGACTGAATTAATATAAATACAGTCATTTTTATGATTATTTGTAAGTTCACAACAAAAAATAACTCCCAATTTTCTCCAAATAATCTTCCTATTTCAGTTCCAAAAAAACAAATAAAATCCTTAATTTTGCAATTCAATTTTCGAAAGTAAATGAATATCCAAAATACCATAGAAGCCAAAGTAAAAGAAGGCTTTTTAGCATTATATACTATAGAAATTCCGACTGTGGAATTTCAAGCAACCAGAAAAGAATTTGAAGGAGATATTACAGTCGTGGTTTTTCCAATGTTGCGCTATAAAAAAGGAAACCCTGTACAAATAGGAGAAGATTTAGGAAAATATGTTGTTGAAAATGTCCCAGAAATTACCAACTACAATGTTGTAAAAGGTTTTTTAAATTTGGTAATTGAGGATGCTTTTTACACAAACTTCTTCAATTCTATATATACTGATGCAAATTTCGGTATTGTTTCGCCAAAAGCAGATGAAAAAGCAATAATGGTGGAATATTCTTCGCCAAACACCAACAAGCCTTTACATTTAGGGCATGTTCGTAATAATTTATTAGGCTACTCTGTTGCTGAAATTATAAAAGCAGCTGGAAAAAAAGTGTACAAAACACAAATTATAAACGATAGAGGTATTCATATCTGTAAATCGATGTTGGCTTGGAAAAAGTTTGGAAATGGAGAAACTCCAGAATCTTCTGGTTTAAAAGGAGATAAATTGGTTGGAAATTATTACGTAAAATTCGACAAAGAATATAAAAAAGAAATTGGCAACTTAGTTGCATCAGGTATTTCTGAAGAAGATGCAAAAAAACAAGCGCCACTTCTAATGGAAGCACAAGAAATGTTACAAAAATGGGAAGCTGGAGATGAAAAAGTAGTTGCTCTTTGGAAAACTATGAACTCTTGGGTTTATAAAGGTTTTGATGTTACTTACAAAAATATGGGAGTTAATTTTGACACGTTATATTATGAAAGTGATACGTATTTATTGGGAAAAGATGTAGTTGCACAAGGTTTAGAAAAAGGTGTTTTCTATAAAAAAGAAGATGGTTCTGTTTGGTGCGATTTAACAGATGATGGTTTAGATGAAAAAATTGTATTGCGTTCAGACGGAACAGCAGTGTATATGACACAAGATATTGGAACTGCGATACAGCGTGTAAAAGATTTCCCAGATGTTGGTGGAATGGTTTATACTGTTGGAAATGAGCAGGATTATCATTTTCAAGTCTTGTTTTTAATATTGAAGAAATTAGGTTTCGATTGGGCTAAACAATTACATCATTTAAGTTACGGAATGGTAGATTTACCTTCTGGAAAAATGAAATCGAGAGAAGGAACTGTGGTAGATGCTGATGATTTAATGGTAGAAATGACAACTACAGCCAAAGAAATATCTGAGGAATTAGGAAAATTAGACGGATATTCTAATGAGGAAAAAAACGAATTATACAAAACCATTGGTTTAGGAGCTTTAAAATATTTTATTTTAAAAGTAGACCCGAAAAAAAGAATTTTGTTCGACCCAAAAAGTTCTGTAGATTTTCAAGGAAATACTGGACCTTTTATTCAGTATACGTATGCTAGAATTCAATCTATAATTAGAAAAGCAGATTTTGATTACTCTAAACCAGTTTCGATTGAATTACATGAAAAAGAAAAAGAATTATTGAAACAATTGGAGTTGTTTCCAGAGATAATTCAGCAAGCAGCAGCCAATTATTCGCCTGCAGTTATTGCAAATTACACGTATGATTTGGTAAAAGAATTCAATTCTTTTTATCAAAATGTATCAATTTTAGGAGAAGAAAATCAAGATAAAAAAGTATTTAGAGTACAATTGGCTAAGAAAGTAGCAGATACAATTAAGTCTGCATTTTCGTTGTTGGGGATTCAAGTTCCAGAGAGAATGTAGAAAATAAGTCAACAGTTGCAATATGCAGTTGGCAGTAAGGACAAAAGTTAGTAAATTAGCAAGCGTTAAGGATTGAACGATTTGTTTGAGCTCTTTTTTATTCTTTTTTGAATAAAAAAAGCGAGTAGAGAAAGCCTGTTAAAACGCCCAAATAAATATTGAAAAATTAAATAATTAAAAGATTGAAATTGTATTGAATCTTTTAATTTTAAATCTTTAAATAAAGAAAAATGAAATACGACATCATTATTATCGGAAGTGGACCTGGAGGTTACGTAACTGGAATTAGAGCAAGTCAATTAGGCTTTAAAGTTGCAATTGTAGAAAAGGAATCTTTAGGTGGAATTTGCTTAAATTGGGGGTGTATTCCAACAAAAGCTTTGTTAAAATCGGCACAAGTGTACGATTATTTAAAACATGTAGATGAATATGGTTTAAAAGCAGAAGCAATTGATAAAGATTTTGATGCTGTAATTAAAAGAAGTCGTGGTGTTGCAGATGGAATGAGCAAAGGTGTTGCTTTTTTAATGAAGAAAAACAAAATCGACATTATTAACGGTTTTGGAAAAATTAAAACAGGAAAAAAAGTAGATGTTACTGCTGAAGATGGAAAAGTAACAGAATATAGCGCAGACAATATTATTATTGCAACTGGTGCTCGTTCTAGAGAATTACCAAACTTACCTCAAGATGGTAAAAAAGTAATTGGATACAGACAAGCAATGACATTGCCAAGCCAACCAAAATCTATGATTGTTGTAGGTTCTGGTGCAATTGGTGTTGAGTTTGCGCATTTTTACAATGCTATGGGAACTGAGGTTACCATTGTAGAATACATGCCAAATGTAGTACCTGTAGAAGATATTGATATCTCTAAACAATTTGAGCGCTCCATTAAAAAAGCAGGAATTAAAGTAATGACAAATTCTTCAGTAGAATCTGTAGATACTTCTGGTGAAGGCGTTGTTGCAACTGTAAAAACTAAAAAAGGTGAGGAAACTTTAAAAGCAGATATTTTATTATCGGCAGTTGGAATTAAATCGAATATAGAAAATATTGGTTTAGAAGATGTTGGAATTATTACTGACAGAGATAAAATTTTGGTAAACGATTATTACCAAACAAATATTCCTGGCTATTATGCAATTGGAGATGTGGTTCCTGGGCAAGCCTTGGCACACGTTGCTTCTGCTGAAGGAATTACTTGTGTAGAGAAATTAGCAGGTTTACATACAGAAGCAATTGATTATGGAAACGTTCCTGGTTGTACTTATGCAACTCCAGAAATTGCATCTGTTGGTATGACAGAAGCAAAAGCAAAAGAGGCTGGTTACGATTTAAAAGTTGGTAAATTCCCATTTTCTGCTTCTGGAAAAGCAAAAGCGGCTGGAACTCCAGACGGTTTTGTAAAAGTTATTTTTGATGCAAAATATGGTGAGTGGTTAGGTTGCCACATGATTGGTGCTGGTGTTACAGATATGATTGCAGAAGCCGTTTTAGGACGTAAGTTAGAAACTACTGGGCATGAAGTGTTAAAGACAATTCACCCACACCCAACTATGAGTGAAGCTGTAATGGAAGCTGTTGCAGATGCTTATGATGAAGTGATTCATTTGTAGTGTTTTAAACGCAAAGACGCAAAGTTCGCAAAGGATTTTTATTTTATATCTTTATTAAAATATAAAAAACAGATTTTATAAAACGTTTTGTAAAAATTCTCACTAACTTTCTTAAAAAAGACTTTTCAACGATAAAATAGATACATTTGTCGAAAAACCGAAGTAATTTGCTTCGGTTTTTTTGTATCTTTAAATTATTATAATAACAATCCAAAAAAAAAAGAATTAAAATGAGAACAAAATATCGAAGTGTTTTAGATTTAGGAGAACAGTTAAATATTAAAGATGGTGATGTAAAAGAAGAAAACGGACAATTAAAAGTTTGGGGATTTGCAAAAACACCTTATGAGAAAGACTTAATTTGGGACGAAATTAAAAAAATTGGTGGAGAAAACCCAACTGATATTATGGCAGATATAAAAATAGAAGACGATTCTATTTACGCAAGACATACTGTAGAAAAAGGAGAAACTTTAGGAAAAATTGCAAAAAAATATTATGGAAAAGCTTCTAAATATACCGAAATATTTAAAGCCAATGGAAACATCTTAAAAAACCCAGATGTTATTCATCCAGGACAGGAATTAGTAATTCCTAACTTGTAGGAATTTACTTTTTTAGCATATGAAAACCGAAGCAAATTGTTTCGGTTTTTTTGTATCTTTAAATAAGCGATTTTTGCAATCCCTTCTCAATGTTTTTCCAAAAGTAATTCCAAAACGATTTTGTTTGGTCTCTTTCTAATTTTTCTACTTTAGTTTTTACCATTCCCTGTTTAGAAGTATCTTTTACAAAAAGATTCGCTAACCAGCTTAAAAACTTCTTTTTATTCTTTTGCTTATCTAAAATCTTAATATTAAAATTTTTAAAATCAATATTTAATTTTCCGTTGGAAACGGAATTATTTCCTTCAAAATCGAAAAACATCTCATTAATATAACCATCCATTTTTACGTTATAAGCAGGTAAAATAAAAGAACTCATATTTTTAGAATTCACATGAAACAAACTTCCTGAAATTCTAAAATCATCGTTTTTATTGTTGATATCGAAACTCCATCTTATTTTTAAAGCTGAGTCGGTCATGAACTTCGATTGAATATCTACAACTGTAAATTTTTCTGTTTTGTACTCACTGTTATTTATATTTTTTATTTGAGCATTCAATTCATCAAAAACTAAAATTCCTGGTTTGTGGTTTTTCTTTGTTTGCTCTTCATAAATTAATTTAGAGTCTTTAATATCTAAACTTTTTACATCAATTTTAAAAGGTAAATCACGTAAACTTTTACTGTACAAAGGCTTGAACTTTTTGGAAGCTTCTAAAACTGAAGCATTCAAATACAAATCGAAAAAAACATTGTCTACCAAAATATGATTTGCCGAAAAAGATAAATTGGGCTCCTCTTCTATTTTAATATCAGAAATTTTAATTTGCTTTGCAACCAAGTCTAACAACTCCTTTTCGTAAGGGAGATGATAAATATAATTTTTTCTAGATTTTAAAGGTACAATTTGTAAGCTATCGATAACAATATCATTATTTTTAAATTCGAATTTCTTAAACTTTATTGCTTGAACTTCGGATGTTTTTTTCTCGAAATTGTCTATTTCCACAAAAAGATTATCGTAAGAGAAAGGGATTTTTTTATGGCTGTTTGCAGATAAATCAAAATCGCTAATTTCTATATTAATATTTGCCATTTTTATGGGATAAGACGCTGCATCCACAACAGAAACATTCAAATTATTTACAATTATTGATTCTATAAAAATCTCTTCCTTTTTATGTTGAAGTGTATCTTTTTTTGAAATTGGTTTTGAAGTTTTTTTGGGTAATTTCCCTTCAATTGAAGAGGTGCTGACTTTAACTTCTCCAATTGAAATTTTATCATTTATTAAAAAGGAATAATAGGAAAAGTCGCTTACAGAAATCGTATTTGACTGAAATTTTAAACTATCTTTAGAAAGTTCTACATTATTAATAGCTACATTTCCGAATAAAACATTTACAGAAATATCTCCAGAATATTCAAAGCCTTTTTCTGTTATTTTTTGTTGAAGAACTTCATCAATTTTATTTTTTGCATAAAAATTCAATCCAAATAAAACAATCGCTATAATTGAAATTACAACTAAAAATTTCTTGTAAAATAACTTTGTTATCTTCATAAAAACTGCAATTATTTCGCTCTTTAATTTAGAAAATGAAGATACAGAAATAAATAATTATTTTTAGATTAAAGTTTAAAAAACAGTATTTTTACCTTGTATAATTAAATTATGAATTCAAAAGAATATTATAAAACAAAAAACGAAAAGTTTATAAGCTATTGGAAGATAAAAAGAGAAAAACGACTTAAATTCTCGTTTCTTCAAACTATTTATTTTGTGCTACCTTTTTGTATAATTATGGAATTATTTGAAATATCAGATGGAAATAAAGGTTTCCTAACTCTTAAATTTCTAGTGATATTTGTTATTCTGTTTATTATTTATTTTTTATTCACCTATTATTTTACCTATAAAAATCAAGAAAGAAGATTTCAAAATATAATAAAACAGCCTCAAAATTTTGATCACTAACAAAAAACAATTTTCCATAGAAATTCTAAAAGCGCTTATAAAATTGATTTTTGCTGGGGTTTTAATTGGTTTATTAAAACAATATGATGCAATTATTGCAGGGATTTTAATTCTAAAAATTATTCATAATATTTACAAAGAGATTATAAAACCAAAAACGAATAAGAATTGGTTGTTATTGGTAGGAATGTTATTAACTGGTTTTGGAGGAATTGTTGGTGAAACTTGGGGTGTAAACAATGGTTATTGGGAATATCATAAAGTTACAAGAGAACTGCCTTTATGGTTACCTTTTGCTTGGATGTTGGCTTTCCATTATTTATACAAATTAGAGCGAAATTTAATTCCTCTTTTGAAAAACCAAACTCAGAAAAATAAAATTATTTTGGCAATTATTTTGGCTTTAATTCTTCCTGCTTTTGGTGAAGTTATAACTATTTATTTAGGAGTTTGGACGTATTATTGGCCTTACCAACTTTTTGGAGTTCCTTTATATGCTTTTATTTGCTTAGTTTTTGTCCACATGTTAGTGTACACCATTTTACATTTTATTTGTAAAAAATATAAAATTAATGATGTTGTTTTTAATTGATTATTTCACAGAGATTCACAGAAAAAAAAGACACAGATTTCACGGATTACACAGATTATTACCTGTTATTAATTCAGATGATGACTGCCAACTGATAACTGCCAACTGAATACTGAATACTGCCTACTGAAACCTCCAACAAACTATCCTCGTTACTTTATTTCCTTGACTTAATGGAATTACTTTAAACTCAATTACGCCCAATTTTTTGGATGATTTTTCTAAACTCTCTACATTTTCCTTTTTAGAAACCAAGCTTGTAAACCATTTACTTGACGTTTTGTATAAAGAACTTTCATATAAATAATTATGCAAAAATGCTTTTTCGCCTCCAACATACCATAATTCGTTGTTGTTTCCAGAGAAATTTCGAACAGCACTATTTCCTAAATTTCTATTTTTACGCTTGTTTGCACCTTGTGCTTCTTCTGCAGATTTGTAAAAAGGCGGATTACACATGGTTGCCAAAAATGAGTCTTCACCCTCAATAACTCCTTTTAAAATATTGTTTTCATCAAATTGCTGACGTAAAGTAATATTTTGCTCCAATTTATTATCGTCTATAATATCTTGTGCTGTGTCCAAAGAATCTAAATCGATATCTGTAGCCACGAAATTCCAATTATATTCTGCAACTCCTAAAAGCGGATAAATACAGGTTGCTCCTGTTCCAATATCTAATATTTTTATGTTTTTTTCATCAGCAAGTAAATCTGCCAAATGATGTATGTAATCTAGTCGCCCAGGAATTGGCGGACATAAATTTTCGTCAGGAAAATCCCAAACAGAAATTTTATCAAAAGAAAACAGTAAACCTTTATTGAGTTCTTTTACAGCTTTTGGATTCGAAAAATCAATAGTTGTTGTTCCATATTTGTTTTCTGAAACAAATTCTTTTAAAGGTGGATTTACTTTTATTAATTCATTAAAATTATATCCTTTATTAAATTTATTTTTTGGGTGCAATCCTTTGTCTTTCATGTTTGTTGATTGTAATGATGATGATTAGTGATAAAAAAGTAACACAGATTTCACTGATTTTCATTGATAAAATAGATATGCTTTTAAATTTAATTTTATAAAACATAAAAGTTCGTGCTAATTCGTGAAATTCGTATCTTATTTTTACCACAAACATCTGTGAAAATCCGTGAAATCTGTGTCTAAAAAATTAAATCTCTAAAATCGTAAACTCTAATTTTAAAGGTTTTAACGATTTCTTTAAAGCATCGATAAAATCTTCACCATATTCTAAATAATATTCAGAAAAATTACGTTGTCTTTCTTCTAAACTTTGGTTTGGTAAAATTTGGTTTTGCAATGCTGTAATTCTTTTTACCAAATCGTTTTGTCTTCTTTTTTCTGCTTTTAACAAACGTTTTTCTAAATTTTGTAATCCTTTTATTTGTTTTACTTCTTGGGCTTTTACAGCACCAATAAAAGAAACATCTGTTTTTTCTGCGACTTGTTTTAATTCGGCAAACTGTTCTTCTAAATAATTTATTTTATCATTGAAACTAATCTTAATATCAGAATTTTCTACTACTTTTTTGGATAGTAATTTATGCTGATTCAAAAATAACTCTTCATGAGAAATATTTAAATTATTTAATTTTTTTTGTTGTTTTGTAGAAATCACTTGTACAGAATTTCGCAACAATAAAATAGGAAAAGGAATAGTTACTTTCTTAAAATAGTTCTTTAACTCAAACCAATATGCCATTTCTCCTCCTCCTCCAATGTAACATAAGTTTGGTAAAATAACCTCTTGGTATAAGGGTCGCATAATTACGTTTGGCGAAAATGCTAAAGGATTTTTAGCTACTTCTTTTAAAATTTCATCTTTAGAAAAAGTGATTTCAGTATTGTTTACTTTGTAAATTCCATCTTCAAAAACAATACGTTCACGAGAGCTTTCACTCAAATAAAACAAATTTATCTCCCTTGGATTTACTTGTATTTTATATTCCTTTTCTAATTTTGTAATCGTTTTAGAAACTTCGTTAAACGAAGTTTCATGCTCTAATTCGTCTTTTACAAACGGAATAAATAGTTCTTTTAAAGTTGTATCATCACCATCAATAATTACCAAACCGTATTCTTTAAACAATTCGTTGGCAATAAAACGAGTGGCATCTGCTAAATTATTGTGTTCTAAATATCCTTTTTTAAAAAGTGCTTTTAATTGCTCTGCATTTTTAGAATTCCCTAATTGATTCGAAAAAACTTCAAAAACAGTTTCTAAACCTTCTGTGGAAAATCGCCCAACTGCGCCACCATCTTTTCTGTTCCACAATACTTTTTTTCCTTCGAAATTGAAGTAATTAATCTCGTCAAAATCATGGTCTTCTGTTGCCATCCAATAAATAGGAACGAAATTTTTATCTGTAAATTTTTCTGATAATTCTTCCGCTAAATTAATCGCAGAAATAATTTTATATAAGAAATACAAAGGACCTGTAAATAAATTTAATTGATGTCCTGTTGTTATCGTAAATGTATTTTGCTGTTTTAATAAGGCTATATTTTCTTTCGTTTTTTCTGAAACTGCATTGTCATTTAGAGCGGAGTCGAGAAATTTATATTGATTTTCCAGTGCATTTACCAAGGTCAATCTCGATTGTAACCTGTAAGATTTTTGTTTTTCTTCGATCTGATTATGGAAACCTGTAATATCTGGAAAATTATTATAAAATGGTTTTATCGTTTCTTTTTGCTCTAAATAATCGAGCATTGTTTTAGAGAAAAAACCAGTGTTTTTAAAAGGAATTTGTGTTACTTTCATTATATAATAACACTTTTAAAGCAACAATTAATTTCTGATGTTAGGTGCATTTGGCTCATTTAATTTTTTATAAAAATACGAATATTTTATGCTTTGTCGGAACTTCATTTTCAATCTAACAAAGTTTTAACAACTAAAAAAAGAGTTTTAAAATATTAAAAAAAATAATCCTTACTTTTGGTTTTCTAATCCGTTACTTACACATGAAAATTAAAGCATTTTTAGTCGTTCTTGTTCTTTTTACAGGAACCCTTTTTTCTCAAACTTTACAATCTCCATCCGAATTTTTAGGCTATGAAATTGGTTCTCGTTTTACGAGACATCACAGGGTTGTAGACTATTTCCAATATGTTAGCAACACTTTATCGAACGTTAAAATGGAAAAATACGGAGAAACAAACGAACACAGACCTTTGTATTTGAGTTATATTTCTTCACAGGAAAACATCAATAATTTAGGTCAAATTAGAAAAGAAAATCTTTCTCAAACTGGAATAGTTTCTGGGAATGCTACTAATAAAAAAGCCATTGTTTGGCTAAGCTACAACGTTCATGGAAATGAGGCTTCAAGTACAGAAGCGGCTATGTTAACACTTTATGAATTGGTTACCAATAAAAAAGATTGGTTAAAAAACACGATTGTAATTATAGACCCATGTGTAAATCCTGATGGAAGAGACAGATATGTAAATTGGTACAATCAAGTTAAAAGTATGCCTTTTAATATAGATCAAAACGCAAAAGAGCACAAAGAACCTTGGCCCTCTGGAAGACCAAATCATTATTTATTTGATTTAAATAGAGACTGGGCTTGGGTTACACAAGTAGAATCTGCACAAAGAATTAAAATGTACAATAAGTGGATGCCACATGTTCATGTCGATTTTCATGAGCAATATATTAACAATCCTTATTATTTTGCGCCTGCTGCAGAACCTTTTCACGAAATAATTACGGATTGGCAACGTGATTTTCAAACTCAAATAGGTAAAAATCACGCAAAATATTTCGACAAAGAAGATTGGTTATATTTTACAAAAGAAAGTTTCGATTTGTTGTACCCAAGTTATGGAGATACCTACCCAACTTACATGGGCGCAATTGGAATGACGTATGAACAGGCTGGTCATGGAATGGCTGGTTTGGGAATACATACAGATGAAGGCGAAGTTTTAACCTTAAAAGACAGAGCAATACATCATATGACAACTGGTTTATCTACAGTTGAAATTTCTTCACAAAATGCAGAAAAACTGAATACCGAATTCAAGAAATTCTTTAATAATGCAGATTTAAATTATAAAAGTTACGTTTTAAAAAACGATAACGAAGATAAAATGAATCGTTTAAAAGCATTGTTAGACAAACACGAAATTAAGTACGAAAATGCCAAAAAAGGTTCTGTAAAAGGGTACAATTATGCAAATCAAGAAAACGAAAAATTTGATACTTCTACCAACGATTTAGTAATTCATACGAATCAACCAAAAGGTAAAATGGTAAAAGTTTTATTTGAGCCAAATGCCAAATTAGCAGATTCTTTAACCTACGATATTACAGCTTGGTCTTTGCCTTATGCACATGGAATTAATGCTGTAGCATCCACTTCTAAAGTGGCTTCTTCTATAAATAATGGTAAAAAAATCATTAATAATAGTATCAATAAATCTGCTTATGCCTACATTTCTAAATGGAATAGTATCGATGATGCTACATTTTTAGCCGATTTATTAAAAAATGATATGGTTCCAAGATTCACACAAAAAGCATTTTCTGCAAATGGAAAATCATACAAAGAAGGAACCTTAATTATTTTAAGAAACGACAATAGAAATAAAAATTTTGATTCCAAATTAATAAAAATTGCGGATAGAAATATGCGTCAATTAACAGCTGTTTCCTCTGGATTTTCTCAAACTGGAGCAGATTTTGGTTCGCCATCTATAAAACCTATCAACAAACAAAAAATTGCAGTTATTTCTGGTAAAGCAACATCATCATTAAGTTTTGGAGAAGTTTGGCACTTTTTTGAAACACAATTAAAATACCCAATTACCAATATAAATTCTGATAATTTTTCATCTACAGACCTTTCTAAATATGATGTAATTATTTTGCCAAGTGGAAATTACAATGCTGTTTTAGATAAATCTACTTTAGAAAAAGTAAAAAAATGGACACATTCTGGAGGAACTTTAATCGCTATTGGAAATGCAGTTAGCAGTTTTGCGAACAAAGATGATTTCTCTTTAAAAACAAAGGTTTCCGAAGATAAAAAAGACGAAAAAGACATTAATTTAACGCCATTTGCAGACAGAGAGAGAAAAGATGTTGCCAATTTAATCACGGGAAGTATTTTTAAAAGTACTTTAGACAACACACATCCTTTGGCTTTTGGGTATGGAAAGGAATATTTTTCTCTAAAATTAGGCGGAACTTCTTATGAGTATTTAAAAGACGGCTACAATGTTGGGTATTTCGACGAAAACACGAAAAATGTTTCGGGGTATGCAGGAAGTAAAGCTGTAAAAAACGTGCCAAAATCGTTGTTTATTGGCGAGCAACCAATGGGCAATGGAAGCGTTATTTATATGGTAGACAACCCTTTATTTAGAGCTTTCTGGGAAAATGGAAAGTTATTTGTAGCGAATGCAGTTTTCTTATTAAATTCAGATAAGTTGAAGTAAAGTTTTTATTTGGGCGTTTTAACGGGCTTTCGCTACTCGCTTTTTTTTCTGAAAAAGAAAAAAGAGCTTGCAGGAAATTTCACAACCCACAACCCAGAAAGGGTTTGAAACCCTTTCTGGGTTAAAACCATAAAATTAATAAATAGCTCAACCTTACAATAATTTATTTCGGAATCAAATCGCAATACCAAAAACTGGTGTCGTAGTTTTTTTCTTCTTCTTTATCTTTTGATTGATAGCAATTATCATCATCATTACTATGCAAAGTATAAGAACGCAACGTTTTTTCACCAATTGTAAAATCTACAGGTTTGCTAAAATTTGGCCCATCAAAAACAAAAGTATGAAACTCGCCATTTTCTCCACAAACATCTACATTTTCTGGTAAATCTTTTATAAATTGTTCGTCAATAATTCTACCGACAAATTCTTCGCCTAACATTTTCGAATTTACACAAACTGTAATTGCTTTAAAACCCAATTCTAAAAATTCGGCTATAACTTCTTTTGTGTCTTTCTTCCAAAGTGGGTATATTCCTTTCATGCCAACTTCTTTTAATTTAGAATCGCGATATTCTTTTAAATCTTCTAAAAAAATATCGCCAAAAACGGCATATTCATATTCTTTTTCTATTAAAGAATCCATTGCTATTTTCATGGTTTTAGAATAAGAATCCATAGTTACATTTGCAGGAAAAGAAATTGTTTGAAGTGGAAGTTCTAAAGATACTATTTGTTTTTCGAGTAACTCTTTTCGCAAACCATGCATAGAAACCCGTTTATAATCTTCATTTACAGTCGTAACCAACAAACTTACATCGTAATCAGGATTCTGTTGCATTTTATACAATGCCAAAGCAGCATCTTTCCCTGAACTCCAATTAAAATATGTTTTTTTCATCGTATTTTTTCACAAAAAAATCCTACACAAGTAGGATTTTAAAAGTTTATTTTTTCCTTTGATTTAAAGGAACTGGTTTTTCTTGCTTTTTAACAGGCGTTCCATACAAATCGTAATCTCCAGCATCGTGAATTTTCACATCAATAAATTCTCCAATCTTAATGTAGTGTTCTTTAGCATCTACCAAAACATCATTATCTACATCTGGAGAATCCGATTCTGTTCTTCCGTAGAAATATTCTCCGTCTTTTCTATCGAACAAACATCTAAAAGTTTTTCCTATTTTTTCTTGGTTTAATTCCCAAGAAATTTGAGACTGAACTTCCATAATTTCATTTACACGTTTAAACTTTACATCTGCAGGAACATCGTCTTCTAAAACATAAGCGCCAGTATTTTCTTCGTGCGAATATTCAAAAGCTCCCAAACGTTCGAAACGCATTTCTTCTACCCAATCTTTTAATTCTTGAAACATTTCTTCAGTTTCACCCGGGTAACCAACAATTAACGTAGTTCTAATTGCCATTTCTGGAACTGCTTCTCTAAATTTACGGATTAAAGCCGTTGTTTTTTCGTGTGTTGTTCCTCGTTTCATCGACTTTAACAACTCTGTATTAATGTGTTGTAAAGGAATATCTAAATAATTACACACTTTTGGTTCGCGTTTCATTACTTCTAAAACATCCATTGGAAAACCTGTTGGAAATGCATAATGCATACGAATCCATTCAATTCCATCTACTTTTGCCAAAGCTTCTAACAAATCTGCCAAAGCGCGTTTTTTGTAAATATCTAATCCGTAATATGTTAAATCTTGTGCGATTAACATAATTTCTTTAATGCCTTTTTCTGCTAATTTTGTTGCTTCTGTAACAATATCTTCAATAGGTGTAGAAACGTGTTTTCCTCTCATTAAAGGAATCGCACAAAACGAACAAGGTCTATCACAACCTTCTGCAATTTTTAAATATGCGTAATGTTTTGGAGTGGTTGTTAAACGTTCGCCTATTAATTCGTGCTTATAATCTGCTTCTAAAACCTTTAATAAATTCGGCAAATCGTGTGTACCAAAATATTGGTCTACATTGGGTATTTGCTCTTCCAAATCTGGTTTGTAACGCTCACTTAAACATCCTGAAACAAAAACTTTATCGATTTCTCCTGCTTCTTTTCTGTTGGCATAGTGTAAAATCGTATCAATAGATTCTTCTTTTGCTTTTCCGATAAAACCACAAGTATTAATCACAACAATATTTCCATCATCATTTTCATCTTCATGCACCACGTTTTTACCATTGGCTTTCAACTGCCCCATTAACACTTCCGAGTCGTAAATGTTTTTAGAACAACCTAAAGTAACAACGTTAATTTTATTTTTTTTGATGGTTTTTGTACGCATTGTATTTTGTTTTAAGCGAGTGCAAAAATACGAGTTTTAAAATGATTAATAATTGCTTCTATTGATAGTTTTTAGGCATTTTTCTAACTTTCGTTAATTGCTCAAAAGCATACCCAATTTCTAATAAATTTCTTTCGGAAAAAGGCAAACCAATAAAAGTTAAACTTACAGGTTCTCCAGATTCTTTATATCCCATAGGAACTGTTAATGTTGGGTATTTTGCAACGGCTGCAATGCCTGAATGATAGTTATTTATCGATAAAATGGCATCTAATTTCTCCTTATTTAAAGCTTGTAAATATTTTTGTCCTTCCAAATTTAAGTTTTTCTTTATTTTTTTAAATTCTAATGACATTGTTTTATCATTTACAATTCCTTCAAATAATTGTTGTCCATAAGGAGCTCTTAAAACAGAATCTTTTTTATTGAAGTTTATAATATCATTTACATTCTTTACTTCTATATTTTTGCTGGCATTGTTTTTTAGATATTTTGGTAAATCGTGCTTCATATCGATATTTAACAACGTAACAAAACCATCAAAAGAGATTTCTGGAGGTGTAATCTCGACAATTTCAACACCTACTTTTTTTAGTTTTTCGATTGTTGAATTGTAAATAGAATCGGATAATAATTGTTTTATTACTCCAATTTTTCTGTTTTCAAACTTATTTCTAAATCCGTTTTGAATGTAATCTTCTTCTATTTTTTTTGAAGCAGCATCACTTTTATCAAAACCTCTTAAAGCATTCATAAAAATGGCATTATCAACAACACTTTTTGTCATAGGCCCAGGTGTATCTAATGTTGAAGAAATTGGAACAATTCCTGTTCTACTTAAAACACCAATGGTTGGCTTTAAACCTACTACAGAATTCTGACTTGAAGGCGAAGTTATAGAGCCAGCAGTTTCTGTACCTACTGCTGCAACTGCATAATTTGCTGCGACTGTTACTCCACTTCCTGCAGAACTTCCTCCTGTTTCAAATTTTCCTCTTCCATAAGGGTTTAAGGTTTGTCCACCAATTGCTGAATATCCTAAAGGACAACCATCACAGAAAAAATACGCCCATTCACTTAAATTGGCTTTGCCCAATATAATTGCACCATTTTCTCTTAATTTCTGAACGATAAAAGCATCTTCCGAAGTTTTATTATCTGCCAAAGCAATTGCTCCTGCAGTTGTTTTCATATCTTTTGTGTTGATATTATCTTTTAATAAAATTGGCATTCCATAGATTGATAATTCTGAAACATCAACTTTATTTTTATCCTTTTCTCTAGCTTCCTTTAAAACATTTGGGTTTAAAGCAATAATACTATTTAACGATAATGTTGAATCACTTTCGAATTTTCGAATTCTGTAAAGATAAAAAAGTGTAAGCTTTTCGTAAGATAGTTTTCCTTCTTTTACATTTTTTTGAAGTTGAGGAATGTTTTGTTCTAAAATTAGCGGTTTTAGTGCTTCGTAGTTTTCTTCAGAAAAAGTAGCCAATTCTTTTTGAAATGGTTTAAAAACAACATTCATATCTAAATATTTAGATTGAATTAGTTTAAACTTCATTCGTTCACTTTTGTTTTCTTGCGATTGTGCTAAAGCTTTTGTTTCGTCATATTTTTTGAAAGCATCTTTAAGAACAACTTCTTTTTTTTGCTGACAACTAACAACGAAAGTTATTAATGTGGTAAGTAGTAGTAATTTTTTCATTATTGAAATATTTTTTTGATATCCAAAGATAAGAAACAAAAAAAACTCCTTTCACAAAATGTAAAAAGAGTTGTAAAATATTTATTAAAAATTATTCCTACTTAAAAAAAGAATCTACAAATTCAATTTTATTGAAGACTTGTAAATCTTCTATTCCTTCTCCTACTCCAATATATTTTACGGGAATTTTAAATTGATCGGAAATTCCTATGACAACACCACCTTTTGCTGTTCCGTCTAATTTTGTAACTGCCAAAGACGTAACTTCTGTAGCCAATGTAAATTGTTTGGCTTGTTCAAATGCGTTTTGTCCAGTTGAGCCGTCTAAAACTAATAAAACATCGTGTGGAGAATCGTCTACCACTTTTTGCATTACACGTTTAATTTTGGTCAGCTCGTTCATTAAATTGACTTTATTATGTAGTCTACCAGCTGTATCTATAATTACGACATCTGCATCTTGATTTACTGCCGATTTTAAGGTATCGAAAGCTACAGAAGCAGGATCTGACCCCATTTCCTGACGAACAATTGGCACACCTGTTCTGTCTGCCCAAACTTGTAATTGATCGATTGCTGCTGCTCTAAAAGTGTCTGCTGCTCCTAAAACTACTTTTAATCCTTGTTTTTTAAATTGAGAAGCCAACTTACCAATAGTTGTTGTTTTGCCAACTCCATTTACGCCAACTACCATTAAAACATAAGGCATTTTCTTTCCTTCAGTATTTTTAGGGATTTTTGGAATTGTAAATTCAGTTTCGTTGCCAACATTTGTTTCCGATAGTAAAGCTGCAATTTCTTCTCTAAGAATTTTATTTAATTCGTCTGTACCAACATATTTATCTCTGGCAACACGTTCTTCGATTCTTGTAATAATTTTAAGTGTGGTGTTTACACCAACATCA
The DNA here is from genome assembly GCF_017569185.1 of Polaribacter cellanae. Taxonomy (NCBI): domain Bacteria; kingdom Pseudomonadati; phylum Bacteroidota; class Flavobacteriia; order Flavobacteriales; family Flavobacteriaceae; genus Polaribacter; species Polaribacter cellanae. The sequence continues at coordinate 1,069,305 of NZ_CP071869.1, forward strand.
GATGCTACTAAAACCTCTTCTAAATTGTCTAAAACATCGTCATCTACTTTAGATTTTCCAGCAACTGCTTTAGAAAGTTTATTAAAGAAATTTGTACTTGTTTTCTCTAAACCTTTGTCTAATGTTTCCTTTTTTTCTTTCGAAAATATTTTTTTAAAAAAACTCATTTTTATATTTTATACTATAAAATCAGTACGTTAAAAAACGTGCCATTTGTTTGGTTTAGTCAAATTGTCACTAAAAATGTCTTTTGTGTTAGGGGTTGAAATGACATCCTTTTTACTTTTTCTGCAAAAAAATATAACCTTTCGACTCCGCTGAAGATAAATTCCAAGCCCAACCTTTTTAGGTAACGCCAAAAATACGTAATTATAAGGCACAAAAAAAACTACTTTCTTAATTTAAGAAAGTAGCTCTGAATATTTTTTGGTAAACGATTACTTTTTAGCTAAAAAGTCGTTTACTGATGCAGGATCCATAATTGCTTCTACAAACATGTAAGCTCCTGTTTTTGGAGATTTTACCATCTTTATAGCTTTACTTAATCTTTTTGATCCTGTTTGTAACGATGCTACTGATTTCTTTGCCATTGTCTAAATGTTTTAATCTATATGCTCTGTCCTGAGTTCTAGATATTTAAATTACTTAATTTCTTTGTGAACTGTCATTTTATTTAAGATAGGATTAAATTTTTTAATCTCCATTCTATCTGGACTGTTCTTTTTGTTCTTAGTTGTAATGTATCTAGAAGTACCTGGTTTTCCAGTTGCTTTGTGCTCTGTACATTCTAAAATTACTTGAACTCTGTTACCTTTTTTTGCCATCTCTTTAGTTTAAAAAGTTTAAAGTTTAAAGTTTAAAGTTTTGCAACTGGAAACTGTAACTGTAAACTGCGACTTAATAATTATTTAGTTAAAAATCCGTTAGCTCTCGCTTCTTTTATAACTGCAGAAATTCCTTTCTTGTTAATATTTTTTAATGCAGAAGCAGATACTTTTAAAGTAATCCATTTATCTTCTTCTGGAATGTAAAAACGCTTGGTCATTAAATTAGCGTCAAACTTTCTTTTGGTTCTATTTAAAGCGTGAGAAACGTTATTCCCAACCATTGCTTTTTTTCCTGTTAATTCACAAACTCTAGACATCTTTTCGACAGTTTTTTAGTGTTATCTCTAAACGAGGTGCAAATCTACAAATAATTACAATATTGAACAAAACAATTTTATGAATTTTTTAATCTTTATTACAAATACTTAAAATAAGTGCTTAATTGTTCTCTTTACTAGGATTTACCTTCTTTAAATTCTCAGAAAAAAGCTTTAAGTTAATTCTTTTTGCAACATTTCTAAGGCTTTGCTTACAGTTCTGTTTATTACTTTTTCTCTTGGTTGCCCAAAACTGAATTCTTCGACGATTTCTTTTTCATCAGAAATTAATGCTATGTAAACAACACCAACACTTTTATCGGTATTATCGGTTGTTGGCCCTGCATTTCCTGTAACAGAAATTACATAATCTGTTTTTAGTTTTTCTTTGGCTCCTTTTGCCATTTCTAAAGCAACTTCTTTACTTACAACTGTGTGTGTTTTTATGATTTCTTCGGAAACTCCTAATAAACTTATTTTTGTTTCTGCTGAATAGGTTACAAAACTTCCTTTATAATAGGCTGATGAACCTGCTACAGAAACCAAGGTAGATGCAATTTTGCCTCCTGTTAAACTTTCTGCTGTTGCAATTGTTTTGTTTTTGGATTTTAACAAAACTCCTATTCTTTTTTCCAAAGAAGCATCATCATCTAAACCTGTAATTATTTCTGGAATGAGTTGGTAAACCTCATTTACTTTTGCATTTAGTTCTTTTTCTAAAATTTCTTTATTCACGCCAAAGGCGGATAATCGCAAACGAACTTTCCCAAATGAGGGCAAATATGCCAATTTTATATAAGTTGGTAAATTATTTTCGAAATCTTCTATTCTTTCTGCGATGGTGCTTTCTCCTTGTCCATACGTCATAATTGTTTTATGAAGTATAAATGGTAGTTTAAATTGTTTTTGAATTCTTGGCAACACTTCATTCGTAATTAACCCTTTCATTTCATACGGAACACCTGGAAGTGATACAAAAACAGTCTTATTTTCGAAAAACCACATACCTGGAGCTGTACCAAAATTGTTTTTTAATAAGATTGCTTTGGAAGGCAATTGTGCTTGTGTTCGTTGAATTTCTTTAAATGGATGATTTATTTTTTTGAACAATCCTTTAATATGTGTTATAACTTCTGGATATTCTACAATTTTATCGTCATTAAAAAATTTAGCTATTGTTTTCTTGGTAATATCATCTTTTGTGGGGCCTAAACCTCCTGTAATAATTACAATATCTGCTCTTTCTTGCGCTTCCTTAAAAGCATTTAAAATATGTTGCTCTTCATCTTGAATGGAAGTAATTTGATATACAGAAACACCTATTTTATTTAATTGTTGACCAATCCATTGTGAATTTGTATCTACAATTTGTCCGATTAAAATCTCGTCTCCAATCGTTATTATTTCTGCTTTCATTTACTTTCCTATTTTTTCTATCTCTTTTTTATCAATTTTCTTTTTACGGCTCCAAAAAATACTTAAAAGCTGAAAACTTACTAATATAAATACAAACCCTATAACAAAGGATTTGAAGCTTATAAAAATCAATGAAGTTTCATTTATTTCTTCAACGTAAAAAAATCTAACATAAAGAGGGTATATTAGTAGACCTGAAAAATAAATAGCAACTCCTAGAAATCCAAATAACCATTTATTTTTATTATGATTTTCTGCAAGTCTGTAAAAATAAAAACCAACGTAAAATATAAAGATATAGCCTAAAATTTTCATACAAATTTTTACTTGACTGTAATGCGAAATGCTTCCTCACCTGCCAAAATTCCTTTTAAAACATCATTTTCATTTACTTTACCAACTCCTGCTGGTGTTCCTGTAAAAATAATATCTCCTTTTTTTAAAGTAAAATATTGCGAAACATAAGCAATTAACTCATTTGTTTTCCATAGCATTTCCTTTGTGTTTCCATCTTGTACAAGTTCATTATTCTTATATAATTGAAATTTCAAGTTTTCTAAATCGAAATTTTCTTTCGGATAAAACTCCCCCACAATTGCACTTCCGTCAAAGGCTTTTGCTTTTTCCCAAGGCAGGCCTTTTTCTTTGCATTGTTGTTGTATATCTCTTGCTGTAAAATCGATTCCTAAACCAATTTCGTCATAATATTTATGCGCAAACTTGGCATCTATATGTTTGCCTACTTTATTAATTTTTACCAAAACCTCTACTTCATAATGGACATCATTTGAAAAAGGTGGAATAAAAAACGGATTTTTCCTCGGTAAAATAGCAGAATCTGGCTTTAAAAACACAACAGGATGTGCTGGTTTTTCATTTGCCAATTCTTCGATATGCTTTGCGTAATTGCGCCCAATACAAATTATTTTCATAAAAACAGCCCATCCTAACCTTCCCAAAGGCAAGGAACTACAAACTGGGTAATACTGTAGTATTCAAATTTATTATTAAAACAAATTTTATAACTCTTTTTTTCTTAAACAAATTTTTCCTCTTTTGGGAAAAACACTCTTATACTAATTTAATACTCTTTTATTGGAAATGATTTTTTTTTGCAGACTAATTTTCGCAATCGTTTCTTCCCTTTGGGAAGATTAAGATGGGACTAAGGTATCCACTTTTTAAGAAAATTAGGTTTTCTTTTCTCCAAAAATGCATCCCTTCCTTCTTTTGCTTCATCTGTCATATAAGCCAAACGTGTTGCTTCTCCTGCAAAAACTTGTTGACCAACCATTCCATCATCCGTTAAATTCATTGCGAATTTTAGCATTTTTATAGAGGTTGGTGATTTTTCTAAAATTTCTTGTGCCCATTCGTAAGCAGTACTTTCTAATTCAGCATGAGGAATTACAGCATTTACCATTCCCATTTCATACGCTTCTTGAGCTGAATAATTTCTTCCTAAAAAGAAAATTTCTCTTGCCTTTTTTTGTCCCACCATTTTCGCCAAATAAGCAGAACCATAACCCCCATCAAAAGAAGTTACATCTGCATCTGTTTGTTTAAAAATAGCATGTTCTTTACTTGCTAAGGTCAAATCGCAAACTACATGTAAAGAATGGCCTCCACCTACTGCCCAACCTGGAACGACACAAATAACCGCTTTTGGCATAAATCTTATTAAACGTTGTACTTCTAAAATATTTAAACGATGGTATCCATCTTCTCCAACATAACCTTGATGTCCTCTCGCTTTTTGATCTCCTCCAGAACAGAAAGAATATACTCCATCTTTTGTACTTGGTCCTTCAGCAGATAACAAAACCACACCAATAGTTACATCTTCTCCTGCATCATAGAAAGCATCATACAATTCTTTGGTTGTTTTTGGGCGAAAAGCGTTTCTAACATTGGGTCTGTTAAAGGCTATTCTAGCAACACCATTACACTTTTTATAGGTAATATCTTCATATTCTTTAGCTGTTTTCCAATCAGGTTGTATCATATTTTTGTATTTTGGTCGTTCTAAAAGAGAACAAAAATTTATTGCTTACAAAAATAAACATTCTAAATGATGATTAAGAAATCGCTTTCATTAATATTTTTACTTTTTTCCATTTGTGTTTTTTCACAAAAAATTATCAAAAAAACAATTGTATCGGATTTTGTAGATTCGAAAAGAACCATAAGAATATACTTGCCTGAAGGTTATGACGAAACGAAGGAAAAAAATTATCCTCTGGCCATTGTTTTAGATGCAGAATATTTATTTGATACTTATGTAGGAAACGCTGTTTTATTTGCTTCAAAAGATAAAGCTCCTAAACAAATTGTTGTGGGAATTGAAATGGAAAAAACTCGAAAGATTGATACTTACTTCAATTTAAACAGTGAAAAATTAACGACAAATAATGAAAAATTTTATCAATTTATAAAAAATGAGGTCATTTTTGATATTGAAAGTAATTATAAAACCTCTCCTTTTATTTCTATTATTGGAGAAGGAACTTCTGCTAATTTAATTACAAATTTCTTAAGGGAAAATAAGCCTTTTATAAATTCTTACATTTGTATTAATCCTACTTTTTCTGACTTTATTGAGAACCAACTGCAATCTTTTAGCTTAGAAAGATATCAAAATGAAGATAACACCTTCTATTTTTACACAAATAACTCCAACTCTTTTTCCGACGCTAAACAATTAAAAATAAGAGAAGTACAAAACGCTTTAACAGGTTTAGAAATTAAAAACTTTAATGTAATAAACGACAACATAAATACTGCCAGCAGTGTTTCTGCAATTTCTGAAGCAATTCCTAGAGCTTTAAATAAAACTTTCGAAATTTATTCTGCCATCTCCAAAGAGGAGTTTGACACAAAAGTAAAAGACCTCTCTCCTATTGATGCAATCGCCTATTTAGAAAACAAATACTTGGAAATCGAATACCTCTTTGGAAGTAACTTAGGTATTAGAGAAAGAGATATTTATGCTGTTGAAAAAATAGTTATTGAAAAAGAAAATGGAGATCAACTATTAAATTTTGGTAAAATGATTCTAAAATTATTTCCTACTTCACCTTTAGGAGATTATTATTTAGGTAGATATTACGAAAAAGGAAACGATATTAGAAAAGCTTTAAAATATTATAAAATTGGGTATGGAAAGATGGATCCTTCCGATCCTAATGCAGATGCTTTTTATGAAAACATCTTAAGAATTGGAGGTAGATAATTAGCTTTTTTTCGAAGGAATTCTCCAGGTAAATCCTGTTCCTACAAACAAACTATTATTATATCCTATAAGTGTATCTATCTGAAAATTGTTATTTAGAAGATAATAGACACCAGAATCGAAATTCAACTGAAAACTATTTAAAAAGTTTCCAAAAGGTTCTAGAAAAACCCCCATTTTCGAATTTATTACATAAGATAAGTTAAATACATAAATTCCGTTATTAAAGCTAAAATCATTATCGAAATTAATCCCTAAATTAATGGTATAAGAAAGTTTATCGGATAAAGAACTTCCTAAAATATAGGTTAATTGAGAATTTTGAATTGTCGTTCCAAAATCGTGAGAAAACTGTAAAGTGGAAGCGTATTTACTATTAACTTCAGACAGATTATACCTTGCTCCAATGGAAAAAGAAGCGATATCGTTAGCAAATTTATTTCCTGATAAAATAATACCTGAGTTTAACTCAAACTTTTCTGAAAGTCCATATCTAAAATAAGAATTTGGAAAGAACTCGGAATTATTGTTAAAAAAATCGATTCCAGCTTGAATTTGAAAAACGTTTTTACCAACTGTATTTACAGACAAAGCTTGTCCTGGTCTATCTGAAGATAAAGTTTCTGTAAATTGAGCATTTACAACTGTTGCACTAAAAATTAATATATATAGTAAAAAATTTTTCATCTCTTTGCTATTTTACCAATTCAATTCTATCTTCTTTTATTACGATTAGTTTTTGCTTGTATAAATTACCAACCGCTTTTTTAAAGGCTTTTTTACTCATTTTCATATGAAAACGAATAGCATCTGGCGAACTTTTATCTGTTAACATTAAAAAACCTTCTCTGCTGTCTTTTAGTTTTGTTATGACTTTATCAACATCTGAATCTATGACATTTCTAAAACCTTGTGGACGTAAAGAAACATCTATTTTACCATCTTCTCTAATATTTTTTATATAGCCAGTAACTTCCATATTTTCTTCCAATTCTTGGAAAACCTCACTTCTAAAAAGCAAACCATCAAATTCATCGTTAATTAAAACAGTATAACCTAAACCTGTTTCTGTTTCAATAACTAAATTTACCTTATCTCCCTCTTTAAAATTATAATCATGTTCTTGAAAATCATTTTCATTTTCGTGTGAATTATTTTCTTCTTCGTGTAAACTCATTATTTTATATATTTAAAGTATTCTTTTAAAACTAAATCATTTTCTTTACTTGGCGTACAAATTTCTAATATTTTTGGTTTTTCTGATGTTTCAAAAAAACCTTGTAATCTTTTTTCTGTACTTTCTTTTGAATGCGCTTTTACATAATCGAAATTATACATTTTAGCCAAATATTCCGCTGTTAAATTATGCGGAGTTTCAAAATATAGATGCGCATTTGTAGTTCTTGGGCCGGGAATTATTTTAAAAATTCCACCACCAGAGTTGTTAATTAAAATAATTCTAAAATTCTTTGGAATATAATTATTCCAAAGTGCATTAGAATCGTAGAAAAAACTTAAATCTCCAGTTATAAAAATAGTTTGTTTTTCACTTGCAAAAGCAGCTCCAATAGCTGTAGACGTACTTCCATCTATTCCACTTGTACCTCTGTTACAAAAAACTGTTAGCGACTTTTTTATCGTAAAAAGTTGTGCATATCTTATAATAGAACTATTGCTTATTTGAAGTTGACAATTCTCTGGAATGCTATTTAAAATTTGCTCGAAAACAGAAAAATCGGAATATTTTATATCTTTAAAATAAGCTGCATGTTTTTTTCTTCTCTCGTCTCTAATTGCTAACCATTTAGGTTGATAATTACTTTTTGGAGATGTAATAAATGTATTAAAATGAGAAAAGAAATCTACTGGTTTTGTTTGAATAAATTCCGACAAACAGAAAAAAGTATTGGTTGCTTTTCTCTCATCGATATTCCAATGATGTTTTGGTGCATAATCTCTTAAAAATCGTTTGACTCTTTTCGAAACAATCATTCCACCAAAAGTAATTAATATATCTGGCTGTAATTCTTTAAACTCAGCATCTTCCATAGAAAAAATTAGTTGGTCTATAGAATTTACAGCTTTGTTATGATGCAAATTCGAAGTTGTTTCTGTAAAAATTAAAACAGAATCATCTCCTGCATACAAATCCATTAAGTTATGAAGTTCTTTATCTGGATAATTTACACCAACAACAATCATTTTCTTTTCTGAGGTGTTCCAAATTTTTGCTAATTTTTTATAATTAATATGAGAATTATCTAAAGTACTCATACTAATATGTGGAAAATGAAATTCTTTTAATTCCGAAACGATTTCATACAAAGGTTCATCAAAAGGGACATTTACATGCACAGGACCTTGTTGCGAAACAGAAATCTGTAATGCTTCTCCAATTAATTGTGCATTTTTGGCTTTAAATTTTGGATTTTCAATCAAATTTGCAGAAAACAAAATATGATTCGCAAACACATTTTCTTGACGAATCGTTTGTCCATCGCCAATATCTATTAAATGTTTTGGCCGGTCTGCAGAAATTATCACTAACGGAATATTACTGTAAAAAGCTTCTGCAATTGCAGGATAATAATTTAACAAAGCAGAGCCAGAAGTGCATAAAACTGCAACTGGTTTTCTTGTTTGTTGTGCAATTCCTAAAGCAAAAAAAGCGGCACAGCGTTCGTCTACAACACTTAATGTTTCTATTTTGGGATGATTCGAAAAACCAACCGTTAAAGGAGCATTTCGTGAACCTGGAGAAATTACAACAGTACCAACATTAAATTGTTTGCATGCAGCAATTACCAATTGAGCTAAAGGTTTCTTTGGATACATTGTTTTAAATCTTTTTTAAGATTTAAAAGTTTTTAGTTGTTGGTTTTTAGCTTATTAGTGAGTACTAAAAACCAACAAATTAAGAACTGTTTATAATTTTGCTATTTACTTCTAAATAAGTTTAGCCCTGATTGAAACGACATCCTTTTTGCTTTTTTTTCAGCAAAAAGATATAGTGGAAAGCAGGAAATAGCTTCTAATAATTAAATTAAAAGTTATGAGTAAGTACTAAAAACCAACTACTAATAACTAAAAACTAATTTTAATTTCCTTTCTTATAGTCTGCCAAAAATTTTGCCAAACCAATATCTGTTAGAGGGTGTTTTAACAAACCTTCAATAGCGCTTAAAGGGCCAGTCATAACATCTGCACCTAATTTTGCGCAATCTATAATATGCATTGTATGACGCACAGAAGCTGCTAAAATTTCAGTTTCGAAACCATAATTATTGTAAATTAAACGAATTTCTGAAATTAGGTTTAAACCATCTGTAGAAATATCGTCTAAACGTCCAATAAATGGCGAAACATACGTTGCACCTGCTTTTGCTGCCAATAAAGCTTGCCCAGCAGAAAATACTAAAGTTACATTCGTTTTAATTCCTTTCGAAGAGAAATATTTACATGCTTTTACTCCGTCTTTTATCATCGGTAATTTTACCACAATTTGCGGATTTAAAGCAGCCAAAGCTTCTCCTTCTTTAACCATACCTTCGAAATCTGTAGAAATTACTTCTGCAGAAACATCTCCATCTACCAACTCGCAAATTTCTTTATAATGGTTAATAATATTTCCTTCGCCAGTAATGCCTTCTTTCGCCATTAAAGACGGATTCGTAGTTACACCATCTAAAATACCTAAAGCTTGCGCCTCTTTAATTTGTTCTAAATTTGCTGTGTCAATAAAAAATTTCATTCGTTTATTTTTAGTTGTATATATTTTTTAATTATTAGGGCGTTCCCTAAAAAGGTCGGGCTTTACGTTGTATCTTTTTTTTATGCAGAACTTGTTTCAGTATCTCAACTATTCAAACAAATTTCTTATGCAAAAGAAACTGTGAACTATTTTATAAAAAAAAGGATGCCACTTCAATCCCTAACGCAGGCCTATTTACCAACAACAAAGATAAGAACAAAAATGATTTTACTTTTAAAAAGGTAATTGATTTATTAGTAGTTTATAAACAATATAGAAAATAGAAACTAATTTTTTGTAAATAATTTGTCATTTCGAATGAAACGTAGTGAAATTGAGAAATCTTTACTTTGTTAAGATTTCTCCATAAAGTCGAAATGACATTCGTTTGTCATTTCGAAAAAAACACTTCAGCAACAAATCTAACGCAACAAGACCTCACAGGTTTTAAAAACCTCGTATGTTTGTGTTTGATTAAATTGAAGAATAAAAATACATAAAGTTCATTGAAAAAAGGATAAAAATGTTTTGTTTTGATACTTAAACAAACAAAGAACTAGGTAAGTGCAAGAAACAAACCTTGATAATGCATTTGCATATATCGTCTTTCAGAATATCCTCTTACCTAGCTTTCTTTCTTTAGAACCTGAACAGTATTTTAGGAATAATTTCAATAATTATATCCAGTATTATTACGAGGTTAGGCTGTGGGAAGAATTCTTTGTAAATCTAACAAAATGGACAAAGTAATTAAACAAGTAGTAGGCATTGATGTTTCTTGTAAGAAATTTGATGTATGTTTTCAAGAGCAAACACAAACAGGAAGTTTAAGTATTAAAGGCACACGTAGTTTTAGTAATGATCTAAAAGGCTTTAAAGACTATTTAATATGGTTTTCTAAACGTAAAAAGGAAGTTTATTTAGTTCATATTATGGAGGCTACAGGTGTTTATCATGAGAATTTATGTTATTTCTTATTTGAACAGCAAGAAAAAGTAAGTGTACAATTAGCACAAAAGATAAAATATTTTGGAAAAAGTTTACATCAAAAAACAAAAACAGATAAAGCTGATGCTAAATTAATCGCTCTTTTTGGGTTTTCATTTTCAGTAGCATTATGGGAACCAATTAGTGAACATTTTCAAGCCATAAAAGACTTGTGTAGAATGTTATCACAATTAAAAAAATCTAAATCTGCAACACAATCTCAATTGCATGCGTTTGAGAGTAAACACGGTGTTTTGGAAGAAGTGCTTACAATTATGAATAAGCTATTGGTTCAGCAAGAAGATAGTATAAATGAGTGTGAAAAAGAAATAAAATTATGGGTCTCAAAAGACAAAGATTTAGAAGAAAAAATTAATAGAATAACAGCAATTAAAGGCATTCAAATGCTTACTGTTGTTAAATTATTAGCAGAAACAGATGGTTTTAGAAAATGTAGTAGTATTCGTAAATTAGTCAGTTATGCTGGTTTAGATGTTGTAGAAAATCAATCTGGAACTAAATCAGGGCGAACTAGAATTTCAAAAAAAGGGAACTCGCATATAAGAGAAGCGTTGTATATGCCAGCACTTTGTGCTTCTAGATTTGATCAGAGAATGAAAACTTTCTATAAAAGATTAAATGAAAAACAAAATACTAAAAAACAAGGAGTTATTGCTGTGATGAGAAAACTATTAATTGTAATTTATACCTTATGGAAAAATGAGCAACAGTATAATCCAGAATATCAATGGAAATAAAAAAGGGCGAAATGAATCGCCCACAGGATAATCATAAAATTGATTTCCTAAATGAAATATAAAAATAGAAAATTAATATAAATAAATTAGGATTTTAACACAGTATCTGTGAGGTTTAGAAATAGTATTTATAACTTATAATGATTCATTAACAACTTCTCGAACCAAGTATCTGGTAAAATTCGTTTCAAAACAATCGAGAATTTCTCTAAAAACCCACCCACTTTATAATGTATTTTCGGATTTTTAGTATTGATGATTTTAAAGACTTTTTCAGCCATTTCAATTGGGTTTTTCCCAGTGTTTACATGAGCATCCATCAAATCTAAATTGGCTTTGTAGTTTTCTTTGTACACGGAATCGTCGAAAAGTGGTGTGTGGTACCTTCTGGAAATAATATCTGTCGCAAAATCTCCTGGAGCCACATTTACCAAATCTATTCCATATCTTTTTACTTCCATTCTTATGGCTTCTGTTACCAGTTCTAAAGCTCCTTTAGATGATGAGTAAATTCCTCTAAAAGGCAACCCCATATAACCAGCAATGGAAGTTGTGTTGATTATAAGTCCACATTTTTGCTCACGCATGTAAGGCAAAACTGTTTTAATAACATCAATTGCTCCAAAAAAGTTGGTGTTAAATGCGTTTCGCATTTCGTCTGTTGGTGTTTCTTCAATTGGTCCAGTAACTCCAATCCCTGCATTATTTACTAAAATATCTATCTTACCTTCAACACTTATAATAGAAGATATTGTGGCTTTAATAGTTTCAACATTTAAAACATCTAAAGCAATTAATTTGAAGTTAAAATCTTCTATATTTTTAGGGTTTCTGCTGGTTCCATAAACAATAAATCCTTTTTCAGATAAAAAAGTAGCAATTGCTTTCCCTATTCCAGAAGAAGCGCCAGTAACTAATACAACTTTAGACATGTTTTGGTTTCAAATTCAATATTTAAAATTCAATATTTGTAGTTGAACTTTAAAGTTTTGCAAATATCTTAAAATATTAATAAAGAAAACGAGAAATTTTATAAGAAGTAATGTTTTATAAGCAAAGTCTCTATACAGTTTGTCATCTTTAAAGAATCCTACGATTTGCTGCTCACTCGTGTGTGAGGCACTTTCAGCGTGACAACCTAAAAAATAAAAAAAAATAATCTAAATTTAGGGTACAAAAAATGGCAAGCTATCTACATCACACTGCTACAACCTAATACCTTTGCTGTGTTCCCACCCTGGAGGATTCAAAGGGAGCTAGTTGTGTAGGACTTGCCACTGCAAATTTACAATAGATTTTTATTTTAACAATTAAAAAATCTTAAAAATTTTGTAACATTTTTAAATGTTTGAATACTAATTAATTGTTGCAATAGTTTTTAGAAAAAAACTAAAAACAGAATACTATTTCGACGAAATGAATATATTTGTATAACTAACTAAATCAGTAAAAAAATGGAAAATCAAGCAAGTAGTAAAAGTATTATTTTAAATTATGGATTAACACTTGGTATTATAAGTGTTGTAATTAACTTAATTGTATATGCAATGGGTATGCATTTAGACCCACATTGGTCAGTTGCTTTAATATCTGGAATTTTATTTATTGTTTTTATCATATTTGGTATAAAAAAGTTTAAAGAAACCAATGGTGGATTTATGTCTTGGGGTCAAGGTGTAAAAGTTGGTGTAGGTGTAGCGATAATAGCAGCACTTATTGGTGTAATTTACAATTACATTTTTATGAATTTTATTGAACCAGAATTTATGAATCAAGTTATGGAAGTTCAAAATCAAAAACTAATGGATCAAGGTATGACTCAAGAACAAATTGAGAATGCAAATGAAATGGGAAAAGCATTTAGAGGACCTGGAATGATGGCTGCAATGGGAATTATTGGAAGTGCTATTGGTGGTTTTGTAGTTGCAGCAATCGCAGCAGCAATCATGAAAAAATCTGAAGAAGAAACATACTAAATCTTAAAGTTCGTTGTTCCATATCTAATAAAATAGTAACTTTGAACATTCAAATTTAGAACTCTGAACCTTATATATGGAAATTTCGGTAGTAATACCACTTCTTAACGAAGAAGAATCTTTACAAGAATTACACGATTGGATTGCAAAAGTTATGCAATCCAATCGTTATTTATATGAAATTATTTTTATTGACGATGGTAGTACAGATACTTCTTGGAAAGTAATCGAAAAACTATCTAAAAAACACGACTCTGTAAAAGGAATTCGTTTTCAAAAAAACTATGGTAAATCGCAGGCTTTAGATGCAGGTTTCGAACTTGCACAAGGAGATGTTGTCATAACAATGGATGCAGATTTGCAAGACAATCCAGAAGAAATTCCAGAATTATACGACCTGATTGTAAAAGAAGATTTCGATCTTATTTCTGGTTGGAAAAAGAAACGTTACGATAATGTAATTACCAAAAATATTCCTTCAAAATTATTTAATGCGGCTGCAAGAAAAACTTCAGGCTTAAAATTACACGATTTTAATTGCGGTTTAAAAGCTTACAAAAACGAAGTAATTAAAACCGTAAAAGTAAGTGGAGAAATGCACAGATACATTCCTGTTTTGGCAAAAAACGAAGGTTTTACAAAAATCGGCGAAAAAGTGGTGCAACACCAAGCTAGAAAATATGGTGTTACAAAGTTTGGTATGGATCGATTTGTAAATGGTTTTCTCGATTTAATTACCATTTCTTTTTTATCGAAATTCGGAAAAAGGCCCATGCACTTTTTTGGACTTTGGGGAACTTTTATGTTCTTATTCGGAACCACAAGCGCGTTTTATATTGGTGTTTTAAAGTTATACAAACTCTACAATGGTATTAAAACTATTTTAGTAACTGACAATCCCTGGTTTTACATTGCTCTTACTTCTATGATTTTGGGAACTTTATTATTTTTAGCAGGTTTTATTGGCGAATTAATAATAAAGACCAAAAGCAACGAAAAACACTATTCAATAAAGGAAAAACTCAATTTCTAAAATGTATATTTGTATTTTATTCATAAAAATTAACTAAAATGAACGAAATCTTAGATAAAGCAAAAAAGTGGCTCTCTCCTACTTTCGATATTGAAACACAACAAGAAATTCAGCAATTGGTAAGTTCAAATTCTTCAGATTTGGCAGACAGATTTTATAAAGACATGGAGTTTGGAACTGGTGGAATGCGTGGAATTATGGGAGCAGGAACTAACAGAATAAATAAATATACATTAGGAAGAGCAACACAAGGTTTATCTAATTATTTAAATAAAAACGTACAAAACGAACAATTAAAAGTTGCAATCGCGTACGATTGCAGGCATAACAGCAAAAAGTTCGCAAAAATTGTTGCAGATGTTTTATCAGCAAACAATATGAAAGTATTTTTATTTGAAGATTTAAGACCCACACCAGAATTATCTTTTGCTGTACGTCATTTAGGCTGTGATGCAGGTATTGTATTAACAGCCTCTCACAACCCGCCAGAATACAATGGTTACAAAGTGTATTGGGCAGATGGTGGGCAAATTGTGCCTCCACATGATAGTGGAATTATTAATGAAGTAAATTCTTTAGATTTTTCGGAAATTAAATTCGAAGCAAATGAAAATTTAATAGAAATTATTGGTAAACAAGTAGATGATGCTTTTATTGAAGGTTCTGTAAAAAACGGAAAACTTTTTGATAAAATAAATCGTAACAATTTAAAAATAGTTTTTACTTCTTTACATGGAACTTCGATTGTTTCTGTGCCAGATGCTTTACAAAAAGCAGGTTATACAGATGTACATATTGTTGAAAAACAAAGAGAACCAAATGGAGATTTCCCAACTGTAAAATCGCCAAATCCAGAAGAGCCAGAAGCTTTAAAAATGGCAACTGACTTAGCCAATAAAATTGATGCAGATATTGTGATTGGTACAGACCCAGATTGTGATAGATTGGGAGTCGCTGTTAGAGATACAAATGGAAATATGAAATTGATGAATGGAAACCAAACCATGGTTGTTATGACGGAGTTTCTATTAAGAAAATGGAAAGAAGAAGGCAAAATTAATGGAAACCAGTTTGTAGGTTCTACCATTGTTTCTACAGAATTAGTAAATGATGTTGCTACCAATTATGGTGTAGAAACCAAAGTTTGCTTAACTGGTTTTAAATGGATTGCAAAATTAATTAGAGATGCATCTAATTTAGATTTTATTGGTGGTGGAGAAGAGAGTTTTGGATATATGGTAGGCGATTTTGTAAGAGATAAAGATGCAGTAACTGCAACACTTTTAGCTTGTGAAGTTGCGGCTCTAGCAAAACAAAATGGAAGTTCTTTTTATGAAGAATTATTAGCAATTTATGTTCGAAATAATTTTTACAAAGAGCATTTAATTTCTATTACCAAAAAGGGCATGGATGGCGCTACAGAAATAAAGCAAATGTTAAGCGATATGAGAAATAACCCTTTAACTGAAATAGATGGAGAAAAAATAGAAACGCTTACAGATTACGATGCTTCTATTCAAAAAAACTTACTTACGGGTAAAGAAACAACAATCGATTTACCAAAGTCGAATGTTTTAATTTATCAAACAGAAAAAGGAACTAGAGTTGCTGCAAGACCAAGTGGAACTGAGCCTAAAATTAAATTTTATTTCAGTGTAAATGCTCCTTTAGATGTAAAAGAAAATGCAGGTAAGATAGAAACTGCATTGGATGCTAAAATTCAACGTATTATTAAAGAAATGAAGCTAAATTAATGGGCTACTTTAAGGACATTTTAAAATATGAGAAAAAGTACAGGAAATTTACGGTTTTAAACATTGTATTTAACATTCTGTATGCTATTTTTAATGTGCTTTCTGTTTTAGCTTTTATTCCTGTTTTAGGAATTCTTTTTGGGACGGATAAAAAAGTAACCAGCAAACCTACTTACGAGGGAATTACTAAAATAGGTTCGTTTTTAAAAGAGAATTTCTATCATTTTATTTCTCAAAAAATTGAAACGAATGGAGAAATAAATACACTTTTTTTTATCTGTCTATTAGCATTGTCTTTGTTTTTTCTTAAAAATTTATTTCGCTATTTAGCTTCTTATGTAATTACATTTTTACGAACTGGAGTTGTAAAAGATTTACGTGATAAATTATATCGTAAAATTATAGAATTGCCTATTGCTTATTTTTCAGAAAAAAGAAAAGGAGATATTATTGCACGAATGACTTCTGATGTGCAAGAAGTAGAAAACTCTATTTTAACTTCTATTGAAGTAATGGTAAGAGAACCATTAACAGTGGTAATTTCTATAAGCATTATGTTGTTTATGAGTATAAAATTAACACTCTTTGTATTTGTTTTATTACCAGTTTCTGGTTTTATAATTTCTTCTATCAGTAAAAAATTAAAAGCTAGCTCTGTTAAAGCTCAAAAAGAGACTGGAAATTTTTTATCATTTATTGAAGAAACCCTAACTGGTTTAAGAATTATTAAAGGATTTAATGCAGAAAATGTAATTGAGAAGAAATTCAATAATTCTACAAGTAGTTTTAAGCAACTAATGACAAGTGTTTTCCACAGACAATCTTTAGCTTCTCCAATGAGTGAATTTTTAGGGTCTGCAACTATAATTGCCATTCTTTGGTATGGAGGAACAGAAGTTTTATCTAAAACAAGCGCCTTACAACCAGATGAATTTATGGGATATATTGTGTTGTTTTACACTGTTTTAAACCCTATTAAATTAATTACTACCACTTTTTACAATATCCAAAAAGGAGAAGCTTCTGCAGAAAGAATTATGCAAGTTTTAAATACAGAAAACAGTATAAAAGACAAACCAAATGCCATTGTAAAACAAAATTTTACAGATAAAATTGAGTTTAAAAATATTTCTTTTAAATACAAAAACGATTATGTTTTAAGAGATTTCTCTTTAACGATTAATAAAGGAGAAACTGTTGCTTTGGTTGGGCAATCTGGAAGTGGAAAATCTACTTTAGCCAATTTAATTACCCGTTTTTACGATGTAAACAAAGGAGACGTTTTTATCGATGGCGAAAACATAAAAAATATTACTAAAAAATCGTTGCGTGATTTAATGGGAATTGTTTCTCAAGATTCAATTTTATTTAACGATACCATTGAAAACAATATTAAATTAGGTGCACAAAATGCCACTGAAGAACACATTTTAGAAGCTGCTAAAATTGCAAATGCCTACGAGTTTATAAAAGAGTTACCAGAACAATTCAACAATAACATTGGAGATAGTGGAAATACTATTTCTGGCGGACAAAAACAACGTTTATCCATTGCAAGAGCGGTTTTAAAAAACCCACCAATTATGATTTTAGACGAAGCCACCTCTGCCTTAGATACAGAATCTGAACAATTGGTACAAGTTGCTTTAGAAAAAATGATGCAAAACAGAACTTCGTTAGTGATTGCTCACAGATTATCTACCATCCAAAAAGCAGATAAAATTGTGGTACTAAAAAAAGGAAAAATTGTAGAACAAGGTAAACATGAAGAGTTACTTGTCAAAAAAGGTGAATATTTTAAATTGGTTACCATGCAAAGTTTAAGCTAAATAATTATGAAGAAAAATTTATTTTTAAAAGAATTTAGTAATCTTTTGTTTTTTTGGTTTATTGGGGTATTTTTTTTCTTTGTCTTTAGATTAACTTTTATCTTAATTTATAGTTCAGATATTCAAAACCCTTTACTCATTTCAGACTATATAAATTCTTTTTTTATGGGGTTTCGGTTTGATATTACTGCAATATCTTATTTTTTAATAATTCCTTTTTTGTGTTTATATATTTTACTTCCTTTTTTTAAAGGTCGATTTACAAAAAATATTAGAATTATTTTTCAGTATTTATTTATAATTTTGTCTGTTATTTTTTCAGTAGTAACCATTAACTATTACAAAGAATATAAAGACCAGTTTAACCATTTTCTTTTTATGGGGTTATATGATGATAAAAAAGCTGTTTTTGAATCGATTTTATCTGACTTTAATCCAATTTTTAATAGTTTTATTATAATTACCCTAATTTTTATATTTTTAAAAATCTTCACCTTTTATGAAAATAGCAATAAGATTTATAATTTTCTAAATAAATTTAATTTTAAATATAAAAATATTACATATAAAATTTTAGCTTTAGTTCTATTTATTGGAAGCATTAGAGGTTCCTATACAAAGTATCCTGTAAGGCGTTTTTATGCAGCAGTTTCTCCTGATAATTTTATAAACAAAACAATAACAAACCCTTTTGTATCTCTAAATAACGCTATTTCAGATTATAATGAAATAAATAAATCTTATGATAAAAATCCTTTTGGAGAGATACCTTTAAGTATTCAAAATAATTTCTCTCCAATTAATAATCTCTTAAAAAAAGAAACAATTAATAATTCAATTTTAATTGAAAAACCAGAACAAGTTTTTTTAGTGGTAATGGAAAGTTATGATTCTTGGCCTTTAATGAAAAAGTACAGAAATTTAAAATTAAGTTCAGAATTAACAAATATTGAAAATAAAGCCATAAGTTTTAAGAACTTTACTCCTGCAGCTTCTACAACAATGAATTCTTTTGGTACAATTGTAACAAGTGTGCCTTATTGTGGAATAAATATCAGTAAAATTGGTGCTTTAAGAACTTTTCCAACATCAATATTTGAACAATTTAAAAAAATGGGTTATGAAACTAATTTCTTTTACGGAGGTTATTTATCTTGGCAAAATATTGATAATTTTGTAAGAAAACAAGGTGCAGAAAACGTTTATGGTGCTGCAAACTCTAAAGCTTCAAAAGGTATCTGGGGGATTGATGATGAAGCACTTTACAAAATGGTTTTAAATAAAGTAAATAATACAAAAAAATCATTGAATGTAATTCTTACTATGAGTTATCACTCTCCTTACGAAGTAGATATATACAAAAAAGGTTTTTTTTATAAGAAAAAGAGCGATTTACCTTTAGAATTTCAAAAAAAATATAATGAAGAACAAACACCTGTAAAAGCCTTGGGGCACTTATGGTATGCAGACAAAACGTTGGGAGAATTTGTAAAAAAAGCAGAAAAGAAATTTAAGAGTTCTTTATTTTCTTTTACGGGAGATCATTTTGGAAGAAAATTCATCAATAATAAACCTACACTTTATGAATCTTCAACAGTTCCGTTTATAATTTATGGAAAGAACTTAAAAAGTAATTTAGTTGAAACAAAAACCGCTGGAAGCCATAAAGACATAGGTGCAACTTTATATGATTTAGTGTCTCCTGCAAATTTTAAATATTATAGTTTTGGTAATTCCTTAATTAATTCTAAAAAGAACATTGGGTACAGTTACGATAAGGTAAATACACGAGATGAAATAATAAGTTTTACCAAAACTTATGGAGCGAAAACATATTATATTAATAAGCCTAATAGTTTTAAACATACCAAAAATTATTACAAAAAAGAATTAGATAGTGTAATGTCTTTGGCTTGGCACTACACAGTAAAAGGCGATACCATTAAATAATAATCTCTCGTCTTTTTCATCAGAAATTAGAGGTTGTTATTTGTCATTTCTTTAATTTTACTATTGAAATGGTATTGTTTTTATACTAATTTTAATAACTTAATTTATAACATATATATGTTCAATTTGAAAAAATTATTTAGGAAAAATCCTGAGAATAAAAATTTAAAAATCCAGAAAGAAAGATGTAAACCTTGGTTTAAAGCAAATGGAGATAAAACTTTAAGTTGGTTACTATGCAATCACTTGCATAATCTTAATCAATATCTTGGTGCGTTTTAAAACCTAACTTCTTAAAAATCATTTTTTTTGCAATATTCGGAATATCTCTATAAGCCAAGACAGACAAAACAGCTTGGTCCTGCCTATGATTTTCTCTGCTACTGCCTTCTGGAGCAATACAATCTTTGTTCTTAGCACAATCACTCCAATTTTTAATTAAATTTCGAGCATTTAAATTATTATAATCTGCACAAACACAAGCTCCATTTAAATTGCGTTGTTTTAATAAAGATTTATTATTTAAAACTCCTAAAAAATCGAGTGTTTTTGGATGTGTCCAATCCGAAATAACTCCTTTTGAAAATGGAGAATAAAAACCATATAATTTTAAAAGTTTTCTAATGGAATTTAAAGTTTTCACTACTTTATTACCTCCATCTAACCAACAAACAGCAGTTTTAAATTCATTTAAAACGTCGTTAATAATAACTGGTTTCCAAGCATATTCTCCTGCACTTATTTTAATATTAAAATAGGATGGATATTTTGAGTAATCAAATTTTCTTACTTCAAATTCAGGAAAATTATTTTTTAGAATCTCATTTTCGTCTGTAGTTAAACCTAAATCGTAAACAATTTTTTTAGATTTTTTTTCGTGAATTTTTAAGCTCTCTAAAAGTTGTAATAAGCTTTTAAAATGAGAACTATCTGAACCTGTAACAATTACCAAATCTTTTGAAAATGAATGGAATGACAATTGAATTTGTAAAAAAAGAGTCCTTATTTCAGTTAATAATTTCATACCTTCTAATTTATCATTTTTAACCCCAATTGTTTTCCTTTTTCAATCATAAAATTATAACAAGCTTTATGCTCATTAGGTATTTTACCATCTAAAATAGCTTCTTTTATCGCTTCTTTTATTTGACCTATTTCTCTACAAGGTTTTAGGTTGAAAGCTGTCATAATCTCTTCACCAGAAATTGGCGGTTGGAAATTACGGACTTTATCTCGCGCTTCTACTTCTTTTATTTTAGCACGTACCAAATCGAAGTTTTGATGATATTTTTTAAATTTCTTTGGATTTTTAGTAGTAATATCTGCTTCACAAAGTGTCATTAAAGAATCGATATCTTCACCAGCATCAAAAATTAAACGTCTTACTGCAGAATCTGTAACTTCACTTGCCAACACAATTGGTCGTGAACTTAACAACACCATTTTCTGAACAAATTTCATTTTGTTATTCAATGGCATTTTTAAACGTTTAAATATTTTATAAACCATTTTAGAACCCACAAATTCGTGTGCATGGAAAGTCCACCCTACTTTTTTACTAAATTTTTTAGTAGGCGCTTTTCCAATATCGTGCAATAACGCTGCCCAACGTAACCAAACATTTTCGGTTTTTTTAGCAATATTATCTACCACTTCGAAAGTGTGATAAAAATTATCTTTATGTTTTTGCCCTTCTACCTCCTCTACTCCTTTCAAAGCCACGATTTCAGGAAGAATTTGTGGCAACAAACCTGTTTTATACAATAACAAAAAACCTATTGACGGCTTTGAAGAAGCTAAAATTTTATTTAATTCATCAACAATACGTTCTCTAGTAATTATTTTTAATCTTTCTGAGTTTTTAGAAATCGCAGCCAAAGAATTTTCTTCAATTTTAAAATGTAATTGTGTTGCGAAACGAATGGCACGCATCATTCTTAAAGGATCGTCTGAATAGGTAATATCTGGATTTAAAGGTGTTCTAATCTTCTTATTTTCTAAATCTTCAATTCCGTTAAATGGATCTAATAAATCACCAAAATTTGCTGCATTTAAACTTAGAGCTAACGCATTTATGGTAAAATCTCGCCTATTTTGGTCGTCTTGTAAAGTACCTTCTGTAACTTCAGGATTTCTACTATTCTCTGAATACGATTCTTTTCTTGCGCCAACAAACTCAATTTCCACATCTTTAAAACGCAACATTGCTGTACCATAGGTTTTAAAAACTTGTACTTTTGGCTTGTTTGGTAATAAAGAAGATACTTTTAAAGCTAATTCGATTCCACTTCCAACAGCAACAACATCTATGTCTTTTGCATCGCCTCTTTTCAACAGAAAATCGCGAACAAAACCACCAATAACATAACTTTCGACTTTTAATTGTTTCGATGCTTTTGAAATGATTGTAAAAATTTCTGAAGATATGGCTTCTTTGTAATTCATAAGTATTAAAAAGTGATGGCAAATTTATTGTTTATATTCCTTTAAACATAAAATTGATGAAAGAAAATTATAATAACATTTGTACTTTTGCTTATATCTTTTAAAAAGTTTTTATTAATAATGATAATTGTAAGAATTCTTGGTGGTTTAGGAAATCAAATGTTTCAATATGCCTATGCAAAAGCATTAGAACAGCAAGGGTTTGATGTAAAATTAGATGTTTCTGGCTTTAAAAATTACAAATTACATGGTGGCTATCACTTAGATACTTATAAAATTGATTTAAAACATGCTACTAACTTTTCCATTTTTCTCTCGAAAATCAACCTTTTTCAATACAAAAAAGAAAAAAGCTTATTATTTGACGCCTCTTTAAACTCTTTAAAAGGAAACGAATATGTTAAAGGTTATTTCCAAACAGAAAAATATTTTTCGGAAATAAGAACTGTTTTACTGGAACAATTTACAATTGCTGATGAACTATCGACATCAACAAAAAACTATCAAAAACAGATTTTAGATGCCAATACAAGTTGTTCTTTACACATTCGAAGAGGAGATTATGTTTCCGATAAAAAAGCAAACACGATTCATGGCACTTGTAGTTTAGAGTATTATAAAGAGGCTGTTCAATTAATAAAACAAGAAAACAAAGACGTTCAATTTTTTATTTTTTCTGATGATATTTCTTGGACGAAAGAAAATTTACCCTTAAAAAATGCTGTTTATATCGATCATAAAACCATTCCACATGAAGATATATATTTAATGAGTCTTTGCAACCACAACATTACTGCCAACAGTAGTTTTTCTTGGTGGGGAGCTTGGTTGAACAAAAATGAGAACAAAACTATTATTGCACCAAAACAGTGGTTTGTTAGTAAAGAAAATGAAATAGCCTGTGAAAATTGGATAAAAATATGAGTTTATACAAAGTATATTATATCAATTTAGACAAAAGTCTAGAGCGCAGGAATTTTATGGAACATCAATTTAAAAAATTGAACATTCCGTTAACAAGAATGCCAGCAGTTTATGGAAAAGAATTGCCACAAGATTTTCTGAAAAAAGCAAAAAACCAACACAATATTTTAACACATTACCCATATTTGAACGATGGCGAAATAGGCTTAACCAAAACATATTTCGATTTGTGGAAAATAATTGCTACTCAAAAAGAAGATTTTGCGTTGGTTTTAGAAGATGATGCTTTATTAACAAAAGATTTTTTTAAGGATTTAGATGCGCTTTTAAAATCAATTTCTAAGAACGATTTTTTAGATATTTCTGGTAGAAAAGGTTTTTTTAAGTTGAAGTCAAACACTTTAATTAGTACATTTCTAATTCCTGCTTTACAAACAACAGGACAAATAATTGGTAAAAAAGCGGCAGCAACACTTTCTAAAAACTTAACCAAGTATTATTCGCCAATAGATGTTTTAAAACAAGATGTTTTTAAACATAAAACACCTGTTTTAACTACCAACAAAAGGTATGTTAGTAGTAATGATAAAAATGTGGGTGGCACTACCATTCAGCAAAAGAAAATGCCGAAGTTCAAGAAAGTACTGAGAGAAATTATTCGTCCTTTTTGGCAACTTGTTACTTTAATTACTTATAAAACATATCGGTTTATAAGAAATTATTCTTTTTACAAAAGCAACTAACTCTCTTTAATTCCCTTATTTAAAAGCCATAATTTTATATATCTGGTAAGTACAGAATATGCTAAAGTTTTTGCTAAAATAATACCCGCAAATCCATCTAAAAAACCCAACCTAATTATATAATGAATAAAAAATCTGGCAGGTGGTTTTACAAGAATGTGAAACAAACCAACTTTCTTTCCTCTTTTGTGCAAATCTCTCGCTTTTAAAGAAGCATAATGATGAATTTTAGCGATAAAATGATTGTAACTTCTGTACCCAAAATGATCTATTTTGTGCTTAAAAAAACCTAATTCGCCAATTGTTTTTATTCTTTCGTGAACAACTCCTACATATTTACAATGTTCTTTTAAAAACAAACGAACTACTTTATCTCTTTGCCAACCACAATAATTTATTTTTTGATTTGCAAAATAAAAAGTTCTGCGCACATAAAAACCGACAAAACCATTCGGATTTTTAACGGCTTCTAAAATTTCTTTTTTAACTTTTGGAGTTACTCTCTCATCTGCATCTAAAAGATAAATCCACGGATGTTTGGCTTGAGAAATTGCAAAGTTTTTCTGAGAAGAAAAATCATCAAACTTTCGCTTGATGATTTTTACATTGTATTTTTCTGCTATTGATACAGTTTTATCTGTACTAAAAGAATCTATAACTATAATTTCATCAACAAAACTTACAGATTTTATTGCATCTGTTATATGAATTTCTTCATTTAATGTAGGTATAATTGCCGATATTTTTGTCATAGTATTTTACTCTTAAACTGCAACGTCATACTCACGCAACGCGTCGTTTAAAGAGGTTTTCTTATTAGTACTTTCTTTTCTTTTTCCAATAATTAATGCACAAGGAACATTAAATTCTCCTGCCGCAAATTTCTTTATATAACTCCCTGGAATTACTACAGATCTTGCAGGAACTCTACCTTTCATTTCCACAGGTTTGTCTCCAGTTACATCTATAATTTTGGTACTCATAGTCAATACAACATTTGCCCCTAAAACAGCTTCCTTTTCTACTTTTACACCTTCTACAACAATACATCTCGAACCAATAAAAGCGCCATCTTCTATAATTACTGGAGCCGCTTGTAATGGTTCCAAAACACCACCAATTCCTACACCTCCAGATAAATGAACGTTTTTACCAATTTGTGCACACGAACCTACTGTTGCCCAAGTATCTACCATGGTTCCTTCATCTACATAAGCACCAATATTTACATAACTTGGCATTAAAATAGTACCTTCAGAAATGTAAGCTCCATGCCTTGCAACTGCATTTGGTACCACTCTAATTCCTCTTTCTGCGAAATTTTTCTTTAAAGGAATTTTATCATGATATTCAAAAATACCCGCTTCTAAGGTTTCCATTTTCTGAATTGGAAAATACAAAACAACTGCTTTTTTTACCCATTCGTTTACTTGCCAACCATTAATTGTTGGTTCTGCAACTCTTAACGCTCCTTTATCTAATAAATCGACTACTTTTCTAATAGTATTTATCGTGTTTTGTTCTTTTAACAAATCGCGATTTTCCCAAGCCAATTCTATAATTTCTCTAATTTCTTTCATGATAATATATTAATTTCTACAAATATAAATTTATCTGCAAAAACTAAAAGCGAAGATACATTTTTTAAACAGATATTTCTGCTTTGTTTAAAAAACGTATTTTTGCATCAAAAAATTATAAATGTCAAGAATTTTAGCCATAGATTTTGGAAAAAAACGAACAGGAATTGCAGTTACAGACGAAATGCAAATAATTGCTTCTGGTTTAACCACAGTTAATACCTCTGAGTTAATTCCGTTTTTAAAAGCCTATGTTCAAAAAGAAAAAGTAAGTCTTTTTTTGGTTGGAGAACCAAAACAAATGGATAATTCCGAAAGTGAAAGCGAAGCCTTAATTCTTGCTTTTCTAAAAAAATTAGCACAACAAATTCCTACAATTTCAGTTATAAGAGTAGATGAGCGTTTTACATCTAAAATGGCGTTTCAAACTATGATTAATAGTGGAATGAAGAAAAAACAACGCAGAAACAAATCTTTGGTAGACGAAATTAGTGCAACCATAATTTTACAGTCGTATTTATATAGCAAGTAAAATTGTTGAAATGTGTAATTATGTAATCGTATTAATTACTTAAAAGTACAATTGTGTAATTGAATCGCTTTAAATAACATAAACAAAATAATAAACAATTGTAGTGTTTTAGCCAATTTAATTTGAAACTCTAAATAAATAAAATTCGCAATTTAAAATTCGTAATTAATTATTCTAAGTTGTACTTTTGCATTCTTAAAAAATAATAAGAAAATGATTTTACCAATTGTTGCTTACGGAGACCCAGTTTTAAGAAAAGTAGCTGTAGATATAGAACCAGATTATAAAGATTTAGACAAATTAATCGCCAATATGAAGGAAACTATGTACAATGCTTCTGGCGTTGGTTTGGCGGCTCCACAAATTGGCAAAGCGATTCGTTTGTTTATTATTGATGCTTCTCCTTTTGCGGAAGATGAAGTTTTGTCTGAGAAAGATAGAGAAACATTAAAAAACTTTAATCGTGTTTTTATAAATGCTCAAATTTTAGAAGAAGAAGGAGATGAATGGGCTTTTAACGAAGGTTGTTTAAGCATACCTGATGTTCGTGAAGATGTTTTTCGTAAGCCAAAAATAACCGTTGAATATCAAGATGAGGACTTTAAAATGCACACAGAAACTTTAGACGGTTTGGCTGCAAGGGTTTTTCAACACGAATACGATCATATAGAAGGAATTTTGTTTACCGACAAACTTTCATCATTAAAGAAAAGAATTATTAAAAAGAAATTAAACAATATTTCTAAAGGAAAAATTAACGCAGAATACAGAATGCGTTTTCCGAATGTTAAAAAAGGTAAATAAAAAAATAGGTCTTTTCAAGAGCGCTCGAAAACGATAAGTTTTCGATAAAAACAACCTCTCGACTGCGCTCGAGGAGACATTTAAAAACTATATATATGAAATTTAATAAAATAATCTCAGTAACAGGAAAGTCTGGTTTGTACCAAGTAGTTTCTCAATCTAAAAACGCAATTATTGTAGAATCTTTAACAGACCAAAAACGTTTGGCAGTGAATGCAACACAAAATGTTAGTTTGTTAGAAAATATTGCCATTTATACTTTCGAAGAAGACAAACCTTTGTTAGAAGTTTTTAAAGCTATGTACGAAAAAACTGAAGGTAAAGAAGCAATTTCTCACAAAGAAAGTGGAAAAAAATTAGAAGCTTTTTTTGCTGAAGTTTTACCAGATTATGATGATGAAAGAGTGTACACTTCGAACATTAAAAAAGTAATTCAATGGTTTAACTTATTAGTAAAATCTGGAATGGATTTTACTAAAGTAGAAGCAACTGCTGAAGTTTCTCCCGAAGAAAACGAATAGAATTTAGTTCTTAGTGGCAGTTTTCAGTGGCAGTCGCAGTTTATAATTGATAAACGCTGTATTTTTGAAACTTAAAAAATTACATCTTCACGACTTTGCAAGAAAAACCATAAAAATGAACACAAGAAAACAGCAATTAGCAGCATTTAATCGTTTGTTAGATATTATGGACGAGCTTCGTGAGCAATGTCCTTGGGATAAAAAACAAACTTTAGAAAGCCTACGTCATTTAACAATCGAAGAGACGTACGAATTGGCTGATGCAATTCTTGATAACGATTTACAAGAGATAAAAAAAGAACTAGGAGACGTTTTATTGCATATTGTTTTTTATGCAAAAATCGCTAGTGAGAAAAAATCCTTTGATATTGCAGACGTCGCCAACTCTATTTGCGACAAATTAGTTTCCAGACATCCACATATTTATGGAGAAATTAAAGTTAAAAGCGAGGAAGATGTAAAACGAAATTGGGAACAATTAAAACTCAAAGAAGGCAAAAAATCTGTTTTAGAAGGTGTTCCTAAAAGTTTGCCTGCTGTTGTAAAAGCGAGTAGAATTCAAGAAAAAGTAGCTGGTATTGGTTTCGATTGGGAAAAACCAGAACAAGTTTGGGAAAAAGTACAAGAAGAACTGGGCGAATTAAACGAAGAAATAAAAGCAGGAAATAAAGAAAACATCGAAAAAGAATTTGGAGACGTTTTATTTTCTATGATAAATTACGCTCGTTTTATTGATGTAAATCCAGAAAATGCTTTAGAAAGAACAAATAAGAAGTTTGTAAATCGTTTTCAATATTTAGAAAAAACAGCAAAAAAAGAAGGTAAAATTCTCTCTGATATGTCTTTAACAGAAATGGATGTTTACTGGGAAAAATCGAAAGAGTTTTTCAAATAATTATTTTGTAATAAAGTAACAATTTATTCATAAAACAAGAATCAATAGCAATGGTTTTTACCCTATTGTATAATGTTTTCAATTAAACATTAACTTTAACCTAACTGCCCTTAAAAAGACTAAATATTTTGGCTAAAGCCACCTGTAGAGAATATTTATCTGACGTCCAGCTAAAGCTGTACGCAATTGACAAAGCCTTATACCCCCAGATTTATAATTTAACTTCCTTCTAAACTATAACTTCTACAAAGAATATTTAAGTTTTCAACTTAACAATTGCTTTTTATATGACACAAAATCATCAAAAAAGGAGTCTTTTTTCGTTAACCTTTACCTTACTACTTTCTATAGTTTGCAACTGCCTTTTTTTTGATGTAAGTTAGCCTACATTTTTGAAATATTGTAATCTTTCAAATATTAATTTTATTCTAAATCAATTCTAAAAAATGAATACCAAAAAATCTACCTCTCACTTCATTAAATTATTTGCCATTAGCTTTTTACTTTTTTTATCAGCTTGCCAAGAATCAGAAAAAAAAGAAGATTACAATTCGCTTAAACTTTGGTACAAACAACCTGCTTTAGCTACAGTAGCAGACAACCATAATGGATGGAAAGACGACCCAGAATGGCTAAAATCTTTACCTTTAGGAAATGGCGCTTTAGGTGCAATGGTTTATGGAGATGTAAACAAAGAACGTATTCAACTGAACGAAGAAAGTATGTGGTCTGGAAGTTCAAGTGATGATGACAACCCGAAAGCTTATCCAGCGCAAGCGAAAATTAGAAAATTACTTTTTGAAGGAAAATATAAAGAAGCAACACTTTTAACACAACAAACTCAAGTTTGTATTGGCAAAGGAAGTGGACATGGAAATGGTGCAGAAGTTCCTTTTGGGTGTTTTCAAACCATGGGAGATTTATGGATTGATTTCAATAAAAACAGTAATTATGAAAGTTATAATCGTGAATTAGATTTAGACGATGCTGTTGTTAGAGTGAGCTACAAACAAGATGGTGTAAACTACAAAAGAGAAATTTTTGTTAGTGAACCAGACCAAGTAATGGTTGTAAAATTAACTGCAGACACACCTGGTAAAATATCGTTTAAAAGCACAATAACAAGGCCAGAAAGATTTAAAACTTCAACAAAAGACGACCAATTAATTATGCAAGGTGCACTTTCTGATGGTAAAGGAGGTACAAATTTAGAATACTTAACACGTTTATCTGCCGTAAATAAAAATGGAACTGTTAAATACGAAGGCAAAAATTTAATTGTAGAAAATGCAGATGAAGTTACCTTATATTTAACAGCTTCAACAAATTATGTTTTAGAATTTCCTACTTATAAAGGAAGAGATTATAAAAATATTACAGCGACAAATTTACAAAAAGCAAAGAAAACAGCTTATAAAGAGCTTTTAAGAAGGCACAAAGAAGAATATCAACAATATTACAAAAGAGTCGATTTAAAACTTACTTCAAATGCTTTAGACACCATTCCTACAGATGTTCGCCTTAAAAATATAAAAGCAAAAAAAGAAGATTTACGTATGGTGGAATTGCTGTTTCAATATGGTAGATATTTATTAATTTCTTCTTCGAGACCAGGAACTTTACCTGCAAATTTACAAGGAATTTGGGCAAATAAAATTCAAACTCCTTGGAATGGAGATTTCCATACAGATGTAAATGTTCAAATGAATTATTGGTTGGCAGAAAGCACCAATTTAGGTGAAATGCATTTACCATTGTTCGATTTAATGGGAACTTTAAAAGAAGCAGGTAAAAGTACAGCAAAAGTACATTACAATGCAAGTGGCTGGGTTTTACACCCAATTACAAATGCTTGGGGATTTACAGCTCCTGGAGAAGAGTCTAGTTGGGGAATGCATTTGGGTGGTGGTGCTTGGTTAACGACACACATTATGGAACATTATTATTATACATTAGATAAAAAGTTCTTAAAAGAAAAGTTTCCTATTTTAAAAACTTCTACTCAGTTTTATTTAGATTGGTTAATTCCAGATCCAAAAACTGGTAAATTAATTTCTGGACCTTCTGTTTCTCCAGAAAACAGCTTCTTAGCACCAGATGGAAGTAATAGTAAAATTTGTATGGGACCTTCTCACGACCAACAAGTAATTTGGCAACTTTTTAAAAATTATATAGATGCTTCCAATGCTTTAGGTATAAATGACGAATTATTACAAAAAGTAATAAAAGCGCAACAAAATTTAGCACAAACAAAAATTGGTTCAGATGGACGTTTAATGGAATGGAGAGAAGAATTTAAAGAATTAGAACCCGGTCATAGACATATTTCTCATCTATTTGCATTGCACCCAGGATATCAAATTGATATTGTTAAAACTCCAAAATATGCAGAAGCTGCAAGAAAATCTTTAGATTATAGAATTAAAAATGGTGGTGGACACACAGGTTGGAGTGCTGCTTGGTTAATTAACCAATATGCAAGATTGGGCGATGCAGAAAACGCTGAAAAAAGTTTAAATATGGTTTTATCTAAAAGTGTAAGCCCCAACTTATTTGGCTTGCATCCTCCTTTTCAAATGGATGCAAATTTTGGAACATCAGCAGGAATTGCAGAAATGTTATTACAGAGTCAGTCTGGAGAAATTAGATTGTTACCAGCCTTATCAAAAAACTGGAAAAATGGTTATGTAAAAGGATTAAGCGCAAGAGGTGGTTTTGTTGTTGATATTGATTGGAAAGCAGGAAAATTAGAAAATGTACGTATTTTCTCTAAAAAGGGTGGCTCTTGTATCTTAGAATACAATGGAAAACAAATTGCTTTAAATACGAAAGCAAATACCGAGTATTTTCCTTTGAAAGATGGAAGAAATTTCGGTGTATAACAGAGAATTAAATATCACTTTTTTTAGATAAAATAAATTTTATAAAAACGCTTTATACAACTCTTTTAACTCTTTTTTCTGATGAGTTGAACTCTCATCAAAAATTAAAATAATTGATAAAGAGTCGTTAGAATAACACCTTTCGACTCTTTTAAATTTGTAGCTAACAATTGTTTTTCTCCTTTCACTTTAAAATTAAAAGGAGGTTTTAATAGGTTTAATCCGCTTTGTTTTTTCAGTCGAATTCCTTGTCCAGAAATAATATCTTCATTGGGAGTAAAATTGCCATTTGGCAAATGTTCTGTTAAAATAATGTATTTAAAATTAGAGAGTTTTGTTAGTATTTTAGAAATTTCGGTATTAGATAAATGCTGCAATACTTGTCTCAATAAAACACAATCTCCAGAAGGCAAATTATCTTTTGAAATATCTAAACAACGGAATTCTAGGTTTTCTGCTTTAAATTTCTCTTTATTTCGTTTGATTAAATCTTCAACAATATCAATCGCGAAATATTTCTTAGAAAACTGCACCAATTCTTTACCTACATTAAAATCGCCACAACCTAAATCGCAAACTACAAGCCGTTTTTCGAAGGAATTTAAAAACAACTTTACAACATCTAAATAGGGATTTACAATAGCCAAATTATAAGAACCTTCACCAGAATAAAAATCGGTATTATTATCGCCCCAAAGTTTCATTTTATAGACTTGTTCCATTGCTTTTTTTGTCGGCCATGGCTTCTTTTTTTTATGGGTTTCTTTTTTATTGTTCATTATAAATACAATCTCTAATTAAACAAACTTACAAATTATAAGTTTTGGGTTTTAAATACAAATAATTTGGTTTGTTTCTAAACCTAAAAAAAATACAACTTTGTTGAGTTTTGAAATAAATCTTTAAAACGATATCTTCAATGTTAAGTTAGCCAATCAAAAAAAAAAAGCCTCTTTTTCACAAAAAAAAAGGCTTTTCAGTTCAATATAAAAAACTAAAAACTTACACTAATTTCTTAGCATTTTGTACTTTTTGCTTTGTAAGTGCTATTTCAATTACTTGTTTCATGTCCGAAACATAATGGAATGTAAGACCTTTTAAATAACTTTCGTTTATTTCTAAAATGTCTTTTCTGTTGTCTTCACAAAGAATTATTTCCTTGATATTTGCTCTTTTAGCAGCTAATATTTTTTCTTTGATTCCACCAACTGGTAATACTTTTCCACGTAACGTAATTTCGCCAGTCATAGCCAACTTGTTTTTTACTTTTCGCTGTGTATAAGAAGAAACCAAAGAAGTTAACATGGTAATACCTGCACTTGGTCCGTCTTTTGGTGTGGCACCTTCAGGAACGTGAATATGGACGTTGTATTTTTCCATAGTTTCTGGCTTTATACCAAATTCTTCTGCATTCGATTTTATGTATTGTAAAGCAATGGTTGCAGATTCTTTCATTACATTTCCTAAATTACCAGTAATGGAAAGCGTTCCTTTTCCTTTCGATAAAATAGATTCTATAAATAAAATATCTCCACCAACGCTTGTCCATGCTAATCCAGTAACCACACCTGCAACTCCATTATTTTCGTATTTGTCTCTATTTCTTGGAGTTCCCAATATTTTTTCGACATCTTCACTCGTAATAGAAATGTTGTATTCTTCCTCTAAAGCAATCGATTTTGCCGCAAAACGCACCATTTTTGCTATTTTCTTTTCCAAACCACGAACACCAGATTCTCTTGTATAGCCTTCTACAATTTGCTCTAACTGTTTTTTGCCAATTTTTAAATGCTCGGTTGATAAACCATGTTCTTTTAATTGCTTTGGCAACAAATGTCTTTTGGCGATTTCTATTTTTTCTTCAATCGTGTAACCAGTTACATTTATTATTTCCATTCTATCACGCAAAGCCCAAGGGATTTGTCCTAAATTGTTTGCAGTGGCTATGAAAAGGATTTTCGATAAATCGTAACCAACTTCTAAATAATTGTCGTAAAAAGATTCGTTTTGCTCTGGATCTAAAACCTCTAACATTGCAGAAGATGGATCTCCTTGATGACTTTGCCCTAACTTGTCTATTTCATCCAACACAAAAACTGGGTTCGAGCTTTCGGCTTTTTTCAAATTCTGAATTAAACGTCCAGGCATCGCTCCAATATAGGTTTTTCTGTGTCCTCTAATTTCTGCTTCGTCTCGCAAACCTCCTAAAGACATACGAACGTATTTTCTTCCTAAAGCTTCTGCAACGGATTTTCCTAACGAAGTTTTACCAACTCCTGGAGGTCCGTACAAACATAAAATTGGAGATTTCATATCGTTTCTTAGCTTTAAAACCGCTAAATGTTCTATAATTCTGTCTTTTACTTTATCTAAACCAAAATGGTCTCTGTTTAAGATTTTTGTCGCTCTTTTTAAATCGAACTTATCTTTTGTGTATTCGCCCCAAGGCAATTCTAACAACAATTCTAAATAGCTTCTTTGAACGCCATATTCCGCCATTTGCGGATTCATTCTCTTTAAACGACCTAATTCTTTTTCAAAAGTTTTCTCAACTTCTTTCGTCCATTTTTTAGCTTTTCCTTTTGTACGCATTTCTTCCAACTCTTGGTCGTTGGAAACACCTCCCAATTCTTCTTGGATGGTTTTTAATTGTTGATGTAAATAATATTCTTTTTGTTGTTGGTCTAAATCTTCTCTTGTTTTAGACTGAATATCGTTACGCAATTTTAATTTCTGAAGTTCTTTGTTTAGGTTTTTTAATGTTAACAATGCACGTTCTTTTAGATTGTCTTTTTCTAAAATTACTTGTTTTTGCAACACACTTAAATCCATATTCGATGAAATAAAACTCACCAAAAAAGAACTCGATTGAATATTTTTTATCGCAAAAGAAGCTTCTGAAGGCAAAATTGGGTTTTCTTTAATTACTTCTAAAGCTTGTTCTTTAATAGAATCTATAATTGCTTCAAACTCTTTTTTATCGTTAATAACTTTGTCTTCAAAAGCTTCTTTTACAGTAGCTTTTAAATATGGTTTATCTTGAATAAGTGTATCAATTTCAAACCGTTTTTTACCCTGAATAATAACAGTTGTGTTTCCATCTGGCATTTTTAAAACACGTAAAATCTGTGCAACAACACCAGTTGTATGGATATCTTTTAAACTAGGCTCTTCTACTTCTTCATTTTTTTGTGCAACAACTCCAATAACTTTATCGCCTTTATTAGCATCTTTAATCAATTGAATAGATTGATCTCTACCAGCTGTAATTGGAATTACAACTCCCGGAAATAAAACCGTATTTCTTAAAGGTAATATTGGTAAAATTTCTGGAACGCTTTCGTTATTGATAATTTCTTCATCTTCTGGCGTCATTAAAGGAATTAACTCAGAATCTTCATTTAGCATGCTATGAAGCGACATATTGTCTAATCTCATTACTTTTGGTTTGCTCATCTTCTTTATATCTGTCATACTGACATTGATTGGTTTATCTAAGATAATCAACATCAAATTTATTTTTATTAAAATATTGATAATCAGAATCTTAAAAAACAGACATCTGCTTACCTAAAATTAATAAGACAATTGTTGTGCCAATGTCTATAAAAATTTAAGAATACTTCAACATACAAAACAACACTATAAGTTTAACTACTTAAAATACATATTTTAACTGATAAACTTTACAGTTTGATAGTTATTGTAAAGCTATAATAAATAGTAAATGCTTTTATGCTCAATTATTTTAAGCATTCGCTAAAAATAAAAAGTTTACTTTTATTTTCAGAAAAGTGTCACAAATTAAAGATGGTTTTGTCTTTAACATAGAAACGTTTTATTGGAAACTAATCAACCACATATAACCAACCTTATAGAACGCTGCAAAAAGTCGGACAAAAACGCGCAATTAGAAATTTACAAAGGGTATTACAGAGCCATGTACAATGTTTCTTTTCGTATTTTAAAAGATAAATTTGAAGCGGAAGATATCATGCAAGAAGCCTTTTTAACAGTCTTCACAAAAATGCACACCTATAAAGGTAAAGTTACATTTGGAGCGTGGTTAAAGAGAATTGTTATCAATAAAAGTTTAACACAATTAAAGAAAAATGCAAGATACCAAGAGGTAAAAATGGAAGTAATTCCTAATGATGATAATGTGCAAGAGGAAACACTTGAATATGCTGGTTTAAAACCTGAAATCGTTTTAAATTGCATGCAAAACTTGAAAGAAAATTATAGATTGTTACTAAATTTAAACTTAATTGAAGGCTATGATTATGAAGAAATTGCGCAAATATTAAATTATACCAACGAAAATGTTAGAACTACAGTTTCGAGAGCTAAGAAAAAATTAAAGCAGGTTTTACTTGCAGAGAATATAAAAACACAAGCATATGGAAGATAAATTAAAACATTTTTTTTCTGAAAATAATTTCGATTTAAAAGAACCTCATTCTGGGCATTTAGAACGTTTTGAGCGTAAACTGAATCTGCCAAACAAAAAAGCAAAAACTCCTTGGAAATGGTTAAGTGTGGCTGCGTCTGTAATTTTAGTTTTAGGTTTTTCGTTAGGAAGCAATCACCAAAAAAGACAAATGGATTTGGCAGATGTTTCTCCTAAAATGGAAGAAGTTCAAAATTACTTTGTTTCCACAATTAATGCCGAAATTAAAACTTTAGAACTCAATAGAAGTTTAGACACAGAAACAATTATAGAAAGTGCTTTGGACGAATTAGAGGAATTAGAAGATAATTATAAAATTTTTGTACAAGAACTTACCAAAAATGGAATGCAAAGAAGAGTTATTGCTGCTATGATTAAAAATTACCAAAGACGTTTAGATATTTTAGAACGCACCTTACAACAAATCGATAAAATTAAAAATACTAATAACCTAAATAATGAAATTTATATATAAAATTACATTCTTATTGCTTTTTTTTCCACTGATTTCCTCTGCAAATGACAAAGATAAAAAACACGAAAAATCGAAAACAATTACAAAAGAATACAACGTAAATTCAAATGCTTTAGTTTCTTTAAATAACAAGTATGGCGATTTAAACGTTACTACTTGGGATAAAAATAGAGTAGAAATTGAAGTAAAAATTACAGTAAAAGGAGACGATTTAGAAGATGTTAAAGAAAAATTAAAATCAATAAATATAGCATTTAATGCCAGCAGTTCTAAAGTAAGTGCAAAAACTACTTTTGGAGAAAAGAAAAGTAGTTGGTTTTGGTGGAAAAAGAGTAAAAATGTAAACTACAAGATTAACTATATTGTAAAAATGCCAAAAACAAATAGTGTCGATTTAGATAACGATTATGGCAGTATTTATTTAGGAAATATTTCTGGATCTGCAGATATTAATTGCGATTATGGAAAAATTATTGTGGGCGAATTGTCTTCTAATGATAATAATATTAATTTAGATTACTGTTCTGCTTCTACTATTGCATATATGAAAAGTGGCGATGTAAATATCGATTATTCTAAATTATCGATTGAAAATTCGCAAGACATTAAAGTAAATGCAGATTATTCAACTTTAAAGTTCGATAAAGCTGGTGCTATCGATTTTAATGCAGATTATGGTTCTATTACTATAAATGATGCAGAAGATATCAATGGAAATTCCGATTATGTAAGTCTGCGTTTTGGAACTGTAAGAAAAAACTTAATTATAGATACAGAATATGGTTCGCTTATAGTAAAAAACTTAGTAGAAGGTTTCGAAAAAGTAGATATCTCTGGACAATATACAGGCATTAAAATTTATGTAGAACCAACAATTTCTTTCAACTTTAAAATAGATTTGCAATATGGAAGTTTTAAAAGGAATAACGATAAATTAGAACTTACAAAAAGCATTTCCAAATCCACAAAAAAATATTACGAAGGAAAATATGGTAAAGGAAAATCGAGTGGAAATTTAAAAATAAATTCTCAATATGGAAGTGTTAGAATTAAAGAAAACTAAACAAAATTAATAACCAAAACTAATATATTATGAACAAAAAAATAATTTTAACCTGCTTAATTTTTACGATTGCATTTTCTATGAATGCGCAAAACTGGTGGGGAAATAGCAAAAAAATAAAAGGAAATGGAAATGTGGTTACTGTAAATAGAACCACACCTAATTTCGATGGTGTTACTGCAGGTGGCTCTTTTGATGTAATTCTTGTAAAAGGAAAAGAAGGAAACATTAAAATTGAAGGAGAAGAAAACATTATTCCTTATATAAAAACAGAAGTTAAAAGAAATACCTTAAAAATAAATTACAAGAAAAATACCAATATTAGAACCACAAAAAGATTAACTATAACTGTATTTTACAATGATATTGAAAGTGTTTCTTTGGGGGGGTCTGGAAATATTTCTAGCAAAGAAAAAATTACTGCACGAGATTTTAATGCGAGTTTAGGAGGTTCTGGAAAAATAGATTTACATATACAAGCTAAAGAAGTTAGTGCATCTATTGGTGGTTCTGGAGATATCGATTTAAAAGGAAATACCACAAAATTAACTTGTTCTATTGCAGGTTCCGGAAGCATTAGGGCTTTCGATTTAAAAACCGATGAAGTAAAAGCAACTGTTGCTGGTTCTGGAAGTATTAAAACAACTGTAAAATCTAAAATAAAAGCAAAAATAGTAGGCTCTGGAAATCTATATTACAAAGGAAACCCAAGTCATATAAATACAAAATCTGTAGGTTCTGGAAGTGTTATTGATAGGAATTAGTTTTTTTTGACTTTTAATTTTAAAACTTTAGACAAAAAAAGCGTAAAAATGATAAATCATTTTTACGCTTTTTTTTCTTAATTCTTAGTTCTTGATTCTTGATTCTTGATTCTTAATTCTTAATTCTTAAACTACTAATAATTCCTATACTCTTTCGTAATTTCAAAAACATGATTTAAAATTCGTTGGTCTTTATCATCAAAAACTAAATTTTTACGTTTCATAACAGCTGTTGCAACTTCCAATACTTTTCTCATTTGAAATGTTGTAAAACCTGCTGCTCCACCCCAACTGAAAGAAGGGATAAAATTTCTTGGAAAACCTGTTCCAAAAATATTTGTACTTACACCAACCACAGTTCCTGTGTTAAACATAGTGTTAATACCACATTTGGAGTGATCTCCCATCATTAAACCGCAAAATTGCAAACCCGTTTTTGCAAAATTTCCAGTTTCGTATTTCCATAATTTAACTTCTGCATAATTATTTTTTAGGTTCGAGTTGTTTGTATCTGCCCCTAAATTACACCATTCTCCTAAAACAGAATTTCCTAAATAACCATCATGTCCTTTACTTGTATAACCAAATAAAACAGAATTATTAATTTCTCCACCAACTTTACAATAAGGCCCAAGTGTAGTACCTCCATAAATTTTGGTTCCCATTTTTACAACGGCTTTCTCACTCATAGAAAATGGCCCTCTAATAGAAGCGTTTTCCATTATTAAAGCATCTTTACCAATATAAATAGGACCATTGGAAGCATTTAAAGAAGAGAAAATAACCTCTGCTCCTTCTTCAATAAAAATATTTTCTTTATTAATTACTTGAACTCCTTCTGGAATTGGTTGCGACGTTCTATCTTCTGTAATTAAATCGAAATCTTCTTTAATTGCTTTTCCATTGAAGGTAAAAATATCCCAATTTTCTTTAATTTGAAGTAACTCTTCTTCAAACTCGATTTGTGTATATTCATCGAAATTTACTTCCTCTTGAGAATCGGATGTGTAAAAAGCAATTACATCTTCACCTTTAAAAATAGCTTCGTTTTCACCTAAGTTTTTTACTTTTTCTACTAAAGAATTTGTAGGACAAAAAGAAGCATTTATTAAAATATTCTCTTCCATTTCTACCATTGGAAACTTCTCTTCCAAATATTCTTCAGTAATAGTTGTGGTAGTTAAACCCAAATGCTTTTCCCATTTTTCTCTAATGGTTAAAATACCAATTCTAATATCTGCAACTGGTCTTGTAAAAGTAAATGGTAACAGCGAATTTCTAACATCGCCATCGAATAAAATATAATTCATTTTAGAATTTTTTTTTTGCAAATATATAGGAATGCTTGTAATATGTGAAGAAAAGTTTGTGCAATATCACTTTAAAACATCGATAAAAAACATCAATTAACTTACAAACAACAATTATAAAGAGATAAAGCGTTAATGTTTCTAAACTTACCTTAAAGAAAAAAATAACTTTTATACCATTTTAATTTCAACAATTTTAAGAATACTAAATTATAATCGTATTTTTGAATATGAAAAAAATTATAGGAATCTTATTAACTGTCGTAATTTTAATTACGTTATTATATTACGTTTTTATTTATAATATTACGTTTAGTGAAGGGGTTCGTTCTGGCGAATTAATTAAAATTAGTAAAAAAGGAGTTTTGGTAAAAACTTGGGAAGGAGAAATTAGTCAAGGTATTTCTGGGGCACAAATTTTTGCTTTTTCTGTAGAAGATAAGAACAAAAAAGTAGTCGAAAATTTACAAAAATTTCAAGGACGTTATGTAAAACTTACTTATATAGAAAGATATGCTACGTTTTTCTGGTTGGGTGATACCAAGTATTTTGTTACCAAAGTAGAAGAAGATCAATCTCCACATTTTAGGAAAAATTAAAAAAGATGAAAAAAAAATTTAAACATATTGAAGAATCTCAATTAACCATTACAGAGTTAATGTTGCCATCGCATTCTAATTTTAGTGGAAAAATTCATGGTGGACATATTTTAAACCTAATGGATCAAATTGCGTTTGCGTGTGCCTCGAAACATTCCGAAAATTATTGCGTAACTGCTTCCGTAAACAAAGTAGATTTTTTAAACCCTATTGAAGTTGGTGAATTAGTAACCTTAAAAGCTTCCATAAATTATACAGGAAGAACTTCTATGGTTGTGGGGTTACGTGTAGAATCGGAAAATATTAGAACTGGCGAAAAGAAACATTGTAATTCTTCTTATTTTACAATGGTTGCTAAAGACCAAGCTGGAAAAAGTGCGCAAATTCCTGGCATTATTTTAACTTCTAAAGATGAAATAAGACGTTTTGCAAGATCCATTACAAGACAAAATGAAGGTAGAAACAGAACGTCTCGTTTTAGTAGTAAAATTTTTAAAACGGATGCATACATTCATCTATTAAAGGAAAGTAATTCTAGAATTGAGTTGAAATAAAGTAAGTTCTATAGAAATAATTTTAATTGACTTTTCTAAAATCAGAAGACGCAGCCCTAAAGTTATAGACTAATATTGCTAAAGAACACCTCGATTAGAAATCTTATTATAAGACTTTACTAGTTTCTAAATAATTCGTTTATATTTTAAAGACAAAATTATTTTCCATAAAACAATAAAAAATAGAGAGAATTTAGGTAGTTATAAATCACACTTAAAAACTTTAAAATATACGAATCTAAAAAATTAACAAACAGAGTTTTATTTACATTCCTATACAATTTCTAAAATAAGTATTAAAGTTAATTTTCCAATTCTCATAATTTTTATTTTGAGTTATATTTTATAGATGCAGAAATTCCGAAATAGTTGCGTGAAATTACTGCCAAGACCTAATGTAAATCATTAAAACGATTTCATATTCGTCTATTAGCGAAAACAAAAAAGCATCCAACTTTTAAACTAACAATTGCATGCTTTTTAAATATAAATAACAGAGCTTTACATTCCCTCTAAAAAAATAAATTTTATATATGTTCTGCCAACCAGTCTCCTACTTCTTTTGTTCCGTAAGATTTTCCTCCGTCAGCTAAATCTTCTGTTACAATTCCTTTATTTAAAGCATTGTTTACAGCATCTCTAATTGCTTTTCCTTCTTTTTGTAAACCAAAGTTTTCGAACATCATAGCTGCAGATAAAATAGTTGCCATCGGATTTGCAATATTTAAACCTGTTGCTTGTGGATAAGAACCATGAATTGGCTCAAATAAACCAATATCTGCTCCTAAAGAGGCACTTGGCATTAACCCCATAGAACCAGATATTACAGAAGCTTCATCTGTTAAAATATCTCCAAATAAATTTTCCGTAATTAAAACATCGTAACTATTTGGCCATTGAACCAAACGCATCGCAACTGCATCTACAAACTCATAAGAAACTACCACTTCTGGATACTCTTTTTCCATTGCTTGCACAGTTTCTCTCCATAATCTTGATGTTTCTAAAACGTTCGCTTTATCTACACAACATAATTTTTTAGAACGAGTCATTGCCAATTCAAACCCTTTTTTTGCCAATCTTTGTACCTCTGCTCTTGTGTACACACAGTTATCGAAAGCAGTTTCTCCTTCATCTCTTCTCCCCTTTTCTCCGAAATAAATTCCACCTGTTAATTCACGTAAAAAAACCAAATCTGTTCCTTCGATTCTTTCTCTTTTTAAGGGAGATTTATCTAACAAAGAAGAAAATGTAAATGTTGGACGAACATTCGCAAACAGCCCTAATTTCTTACGCATTTTTAGTAAGCCTTGTTCCGGACGAACTTTTGCAGAAGGATCGTTATCGAAACGTGGATGCCCAATTGCACCAAATAACACAGCATCTGAAGACGCACAAATTTTATGTGTTTCATCTGGATAAGGTTCTCCAACTGCATCAATTGCGGCTGCTCCTGTTAAGGCTGGTTTCCAATTAATTTTATGATTGAACTTTTTAGCAATAGCATCCGACACCTTTACTGCTTGGTCTATTACTTCTGGTCCAATTCCATCTCCTGCTAATAATGCGATATTTAATTTCATTTTTATTTATTAAAAGATTAAATAATTGAAAGATTAAACCTTTCA
This sequence comes from Polaribacter cellanae, assembly GCF_017569185.1. Classification (NCBI taxonomy): domain Bacteria; kingdom Pseudomonadati; phylum Bacteroidota; class Flavobacteriia; order Flavobacteriales; family Flavobacteriaceae; genus Polaribacter; species Polaribacter cellanae. The sequence continues at coordinate 1,111,304 of NZ_CP071869.1, forward strand.
ATTTTTGAATTTTTGAATTTTTAAATAATATTCAACATTTTCTCTGTTGCTTTAATTGCAGATACTGTTTGATCTGAATCTAAACCACGTGTTATAAACTCGTTTTTTTCTCTTTTCCAAGTGATAATTGTTTCACACAAAGCATCAGAATGACTTCCTGGTGGAATTCTAACGGCATAATCTATTAAACTTGGCAATTCTTTTTTACTATGTGTTTTGTATAATTTCTTTAATGCATTCATAAAAGCATCAAACTGTCCATCTCCTTGTGCGTGTGCTTCGTAACGAAATCCTTCCAAGATTAACTGTAAAGTGGTAGAAGGCTTCATTCCTTTTGCGTGTCCTAAAACATAATTTTCTACAATAACACGTTTTTCAATAGTATCAGAATCTAAAACATCAGAAATAATATAAGGTAAATCGTCTTGAGAAACCACTTCTTTTTTATCTCCTAATTCTATAATTTTTTGGGTTACTTTCTTTAATTCTTCATCATTTAAGCTGATACCTAAATCTTGTAAATTCTTTTGAATATTTGCTTTTCCAGAGGTTTTCCCTAAGGCATATTTACGTTTTCTTCCAAAACGTTCTGGCATTAAATCATTGAAATATAAATTATTCTTATTATCACCATCAGCATGAATTCCAGCAGTTTGCGTAAAAACATTGGCACCAACAACAGGTTTATTAACAGGAATGCGAAAACCTGAAAATGTTTCTACCAATTTACTTACTTTATTCAATGCTGTTTCATTTACAGTCACTTCAACTTCTTTTAAAAAGTCGTTAATTACAGCAATTACACTTGCTAAAGGTGCATTTCCTGCACGTTCTCCCATTCCGTTTATGGTTAAATGCAATCCGTTAGCACCTGCTTTTACAGCTTCCATAACATTGGCAACACCTAAATCATAATCATTATGTCCGTGAAAATCGAAATGCGTATTTGGGTATTTATTGCGAACTTCTAAAATAAATGCAAAGGTTTCATCTGGAGTTAAAATTCCTAAAGTATCTGGTAATAAAATACGTTCTATATTTTGAGCAGTCAAAAAATCTAAATACTCAAAAACATATTCTTTGGAATTTCGCATTCCATTAGACCAATCTTCTAAATAAACATTGGTTTTTATATTGTTTTTAGTCGCTAATTCAATAATAGATTTAATATCTACAAAATGTTGCGTTGGAGTTTTTTTAAGTTGATGTGTTAAGTGATTTAAAGAACCTTTGGTTAATAGGTTCTGGACTTTCGCACCAGATGCTACCATCCAATCAATAGATTTTCCACTATCAGCAAAGGTTAACACTTCAATTTTTTCTAATTGATTATTTTCTGAAGCCCAAGAAGTAATTTTTTGAACAGCTTCTAATTCTCCTTTAGAAACTCTTGCAGAGGCAATTTCTATACGATCTACTTTTAGTTCTTCTAACAATAATTTTGCAATGGTTAGTTTTTCTGAAACAGAAAACGACACTCCTGATGTTTGTTCGCCATCACGCAGTGTCGTGTCCATTATTTCTATTTTTCTTTGGGTCATTTTATCAACTTGAAAAATATTTCTTTTTATTTTTTTATAGATTCCTATGTTTCGCTATTGCTTCAATCGGAATGACAAAGCGATGTTATTTCAACTTTGTGAAGAAATCTAAAACGGTCTTGTTTCCGCAAATGCAGCAATTTCGTTTTCCATATTTTTTAAATAATCAATATCATCGAAACCATTTAACATATTATCTTTTTTATAGGCATTAATGTCAAAAGATTCGCTTTCACCAGTGGCAACCAATGTTACTTTCTGGTTTGGTAAATCTACTTTAATTTCCGTTTTTGGGTCTGCCATAATTGCATCAAATAATTTGTCTGCAAATTCTGGAGAAACTTGAACTGGTAATACACCAACATTCAAGCAATTTCCTTTAAAAATATCTGCAAATGCAGAAGAAATTACACAACGTAATCCAAAATCGTATACGGACCAAGCTGCATGTTCTCTTGAAGAACCAGAACCAAAGTTTCTACCTCCAACTAATATTTTAGAACCTGCATAAATCTTTTTATTTAAAGGGAAATCTGTTTTTGGTGTTCCATCTTGGTTGTATCTCCAATCACGAAAAAAGTTTTTATCAAAATCTACACGTTCTGTTGCTTTTAAGAAACGAGCAGGTATTATTTGATCTGTATCTACATTTTCTATTGGTAATGGATATGCTGTACTTGTTAATACTTCAAATTTATCGTAAGCCATGTTTTTTAGTATTCAGTTGCCAGTATCAGTTGGCAGTAATTGTTTAATTTTAATAAAATATTTTAATTCCATTCAGTTTTGTGACTGTAAACTGCCACTGAAAACTGCTAACTAACAAGTAGCGTTCTTGGATCTGTAACTACTCCTTCTACTGCAGATGCTGCAGCTACTAAAGGACTTGCTAATAACGTTCTGGATCCTGGTCCTTGTCTTCCTTCGAAGTTTCTGTTCGATGTTGAAACTGATAATTTTCCTGCTGGAATTTTATCATCATTCATTGCCAAACAAGCAGAACAACCTGGTTCTCTTAAAACGAAACCTGCATCTGTAATTATTTTATCTAATCCTTCTGTGTTAATTTGATCTACCACTTTATGCGAACCTGGAACCAACCAAGCAGTAACATTGTCTGCTTTTTTTCTTCCTTTTACAATAGAACAAAATGCTCTAAAATCTTCTATTCTTCCATTTGTACAAGATCCTAAAAAGACAAAATCAATGGGCTTACCAATCATAGAATCGCCTTCACTAAAAGACATATATCCTAACGATTTTTTATACGTTTCTGCTCCTCCTTCAACATTTGCAGCTGTTGGAATCGATTTTGTTACGCCCATTCCCATTCCTGGGTTTGTTCCATAAGTAATCATTGGCTCAATATCTGAAGCATCGTAATTAAATTCTGCATCAAATTCTGCATTTTCATCAGTATATAAAGTTTCCCAATATTTCATGGCTTTGTTCCAATCTGCTCCTTTTGGAGTTAAAGAACGTCCTTTTATATATTCGAAAGTTTTTGCATCTGGAGCAATCATTCCTCCTCTTGCACCCATTTCTATTGACAAATTACAAACTGTCATTCTACCTTCCATAGACATGTCTTTAAAAACATCTCCTGCATATTCTACAAAATAACCAGTTGCACCAGAAGTTGTTTGTTTGCTAATAATGTACAAAGCAACATCTTTTGGAGTAACGCCTATACCTAATTTTCCGTTTACGTTAATGCGCATTTTTTTAGGTTTTGGTTGCATAATACATTGTGTAGACAAAACCATTTCTACTTCCGAAGTTCCAATACCAAAGGCAATTGCACCAAATGCACCATGTGTAGATGTGTGAGAATCTCCACAAACAATGGTTGCTCCTGGTAAGGTAATTCCGTTTTCTGGACCTACAACATGTACAATTCCATTATTTTTATCTCCTAAACCCCAGTGAGAAATCCCATGCTTTTTCGCATTGTTTTCTAAGGCATCTAATTGATTCGCAGATAATGGATCCTCTACTGGTAAATGTTGATTTACTGTTGGTGTGTTATGATCTGCAGTCGCAAAAGTACGCTCTGGATATACAACTGTATTTCCTCTGCCTTCTAATCCTAAAAACGCAACAGGACTGGTAACTTCATGAATAAAATGACGATCGATAAAAAACACATCTGGTCCGTCTTTTACACTACGAACTACATGTGAGTCCCATACTTTGTCAAATAATGTTTTTGCCATTTTTATTTTATATTTAGTAACTATTTCTTGTATCAGCTATCAAATATAAAGCTTTCATTAGATTTTTAGGTTTTAGAAGTGTTTCTTACATTATATTCAACTGTTAAAGTTGTTTTTATGTATTTGATTTACAGTTTTTTAACCTATTTTAAAATACGATGTCTATTTGTTTTGTAGAATTTTTTATTATGTTAAAAATTAAAAATGCTAAAATTGAATATTACAGTGAAATTGATATAAATTCTAAAATGAGAACTGAACTTGAAATAATAGGAATTCTTTTTATATTACCATAAATACTGAAGGAATTATTATTTAGAAAGGAATCTTAAACTACCTAATTTCTAACTAACTTCTAGAATAATTAAAAGCTAATTATAAACTTTAATATTTTAGTCGTTTCTTATAAATCTCTCTCGAAGCTTAAATTTTTTTGTTTAATTTTAAACTATTTCTGGTTAAAGATATTTATTTGGTAACAATAGTTTAATTTATTTTGAAAAAATTGTAACAAAATGAATAAATTAGTCGTCTAAATAGAGGATTAATTTACGAAACTACCTATGAAAACCTATATATATCCATTATTTCTTTTTATTTTATGCATTGGCTGTACTTCTCAAAAAAATTCTGATGAATTTATAAAAGCAACTGAAGGTCGTTATTTATTTAACGAAAACGAAGTAATTGAAATCTATTTTAAAGATAAAGTATTAAAAGCAAAATGGCGTGGAAACAACGATATTGATTTGCTAAAAGTAAACGATAGTGCTTTTTATATGAAAGAGTTGAACGAAAAAATGGTTTTTGTAAGCACTCCAAAAATGCATATAGAATTGGCTCCAAAAAAAGAACATAATGGCGTTATTTATCATTTCAAAAAATTAAATAAAAGCGAAAAAACTCCTAACGAATATTTCGAAGCAGAAGAATATGACAAAGCTCTAAAAGCTTTTTTACTCGTTAAAGAACAAGATTCTTTAAGCCCTATAATTAAAGAACGAAGAATTAACTCTATAGGTTACAAACTTTTAAAAGAAGGAAAAGCAAAAAAAGCAGTAGAAATTTTTAAAATAAATATTGCCTTGCATCCTAAAAGCTCGAATGTTTACGATAGCACAGCAGAAGCGTATCTTGTATTAAATAAGAAAGAAAAAGCAATTGAATATTATAAAAAAGCATTGGTTATTAATCCCGAAAATTACAATGCAAAAAGAGCCTATAAAAAATTAACAGAAGAAAAATAATGGATTTAGGACTTAAAATCTAAACCAGCTAAACGAAACGAATATCTGGCTGAGCCTGTAGAACCTTCAGTTACAGTTTTTAGTAGCAGTAACAAATTAAATCTTTTTGGTGTCTGCAACTTTGCTAGAAAAAAAAACTCAAAACAATATTTAATTTTATTTTTTTTGAAAATACTTGTATATTTAAACCTTAAGTTATTAAATAATGAAAACCGCACAAGAATGGTTTGATGAGTATGCTATAAGTCATCAAAATAAAACCAACCAATTGGTACACTATATTTGTGTTCCATTAATTTTCTTTAGCGTAATCGGACTTTTAATGAGTATTCCAACTTCGCTTTTAGAAAATACTTTTCGTTTATATAATCCGCTTATAGAAAATTGGGCAGTAGTAATTGGTATTGTAATTTCTTTCTTTTATTTGCGTTTGGGATTTTGGTACTTCTTAAATATGTTATTTGTAATCTTGCTTTGCATTGTTGGAAATTTCTGGTTGGGAAATACTACAAATCTTTTATATACCTCGATAATTATTTTTGTTTTGGCTTGGGTTGGTCAGTTTTGGGGACATAAAGTGGAAGGTAAAAAGCCTTCTTTTGCAAAAGATTTACAGTTTTTGTTGATTGGCCCACTTTGGGTGATTCAAAAATTGAGGAGGAAGTGATAACTATTAGGTTTCAATTGAGAAGATAGACACTAAGTTTACAAATTATGACTGCCAACTTATGATAAAAATAAAATATGAAACCAGAAATAACTTTCGATGATTTTTTAAAAGTTGATATTAGAATAGGAACCATTATAGAAGTCAACGATTTTCCGAAAGCTAAAAAACCAGCCTATCAATTAACCATAGATTTTGGTGGTTTAGGAATTAAAAAGTCAAGCGCTCAAATAACAGATTTGTATTCAAAAAAAGATTTGTTAAACAAACAAGTTTCTGCCATCGTTAACTTTAAGCCAAGACAAATTGCTAACTTTATAAGTGAAGTTTTAGTAGTTGGTATTTATAACACTAATGGAAATGTGGTTTTACTACAAGCTTCTAAGAAGGTTAAGAATGGAGAGCAGGTTAGTTAGGGTCTTCAAGTTTAATATCGTGAGTTCGATTTAAGAAACAATATATGACTGTATCTTAGTTTTTTGACAGACAACCACTTATACTTCCACTTCCTGTAATCTCGACAATAGGAAAAATTTAATAGTTTATAACTATAATTTGTAAGATTCCTGCGTCATCCAAATAACATTGATTTTTTTTTAAGAAAAATATTTAAATAATTAATTAGTAGTTTGTCGAACTTACGTTAAATAGTAAAATAAAAACTTTGCGTCTCTACGACTTTTCGAGAAACATTAATTCTTAGAATTATTCAAAATAACCAACGCTCCAATTATACCTGGAATCCAGCCACAAAGCGTTAATAAAAAGATAATTACAAAAGAACCACAGCCTTTATCTATTACCGAAAGTGGTGGAAAGAAAATGGCAAAAAATACTCTAAAAAGACTCATAATATAATGTTGATTTAGATATTATTAAGACGATTAAAAGCTGTTTTTGTTACAAACCATCTATTATTTAAGCACTTTTAGAAGACAATAAACACCTCTGTATACCAATTAAATAAGCCCATTTACATTATCGTAACATTTAAAAAGAAACTTAAAATCTTAAAAAAATTATAGTCTTTTTACTTTTGAGATCAGTTAAGATTGGTACTTCTAAGAGCAACAAATAAATGACTCTTACCAACGTTTATCTTGAGCGCAGTCGAAAAACAGGGATATTAGACTTTAAAACTACATCCTATCTAAAACAGCCTTATTAATTTTCTTAATTAAACCTGGGCCTTCGTAAATAAATCCTGTATATACCTGAACCAAATCTGCACCAGCATCTAATTTTTCTAACGCATCTTCTGCAGAATGGATACCTCCTACTCCAATAATAGGAAACGATTTATTGGATTGATCTGCTAAATATTTAATTACTTTTGTACTCTGGTTTTTAATTGGTTTTCCACTTACACCACCATTTCCAATTTCGGCTAAACGTTCTTTAGAGGCTTTTAAGTTTTCTCTTGAAGTAGACGTGTTTGAAGCAATCACACCATCAATTTTTGTTTCTGCAACCAAATCTATTATTTCATCTAATTGAATATTATTTAAATCTGGAGCAATTTTTAATAAAATTGGCTTCTTAATTTTAAAAATTTTATTTTCTTTTTGGCAAGCAGTAATCAATTCTACCAAATAATCTTTGTCATTTAATTTTGCGTGACTTCCCACATTTGGGCAACTAACATTTAGCACAAAATAATCTACAAAAGGGTGTAATTCTTTAAAAACTGTAATATAATCTTTTGTATAGTTTTCTGGTTTGGTGTCTGTATTTTTTCCAATATTTCCACCAATAAGCACTTTATGTTTATTTTTCTTTAGGTTTTTAATCGCTTCTTCTACTCCATTGTTATTAAAACCCATTCTATTGATAATTCCTTGATCGTCTTTTAAACGGAACAATCTTTTTTTAGGGTTTCCAACTTGACCTTTTGGAGTAACCGTTCCAACTTCAATAAAACCAAAACCAAGGTTTGCCAATTCGTTATATAAAACTGCATTTTTATCGAAACCAGCAGCTAAACCAACAGGATTTTTAAACGTTAAACCGAAAACAGTTTTTTCTAAACGTGTGTCATTTACCTGATACATACTTCTAAAAATAGACGCTCCAAAAGGAATTTTGCATAAAATTCTAATTAGAAAAAAGGTAAAATAGTGTACTTTTTCTGGATCGAAAAGAAAAAAGATGGGTCTTACTATTAATTTATACATTTCTATTCTAATTTACTACTTTTTTTTGATTTTTCGACTTTTAAATATGTAATTATAAGAGCGAGTTTTATTTTAGTTTTACATTATGGTTGCATCTGGTCAGTTATAAGTTCTACTTACCTCATTTAGTTTTATTTCATTTAAACCTTATCGTAAAACAGCATCTAATTTTTTTTCGAATGTTTGCTGTAATTTTTGCATTATTTTATCTATTTGTTTGTCTGCCAACGTTTTTGTTTCGTCTTGTAATAAGAAACTAACTGCATACGATTTTTTACCTTCTGGCAACTTATCTCCTTCATACACATCGAACAAATCTACTTCTTTTAGTAAATTCTTTTCTGACTGAAATGCCAAATTATACACTTCTTTAAAAGCTGTTTTCGAATCTAATAGTAACGCCAAATCTCTTTTTACTGCTGGAAATTTTGGTAATTCAGCAACTTTAATTTTTTTATTTCCTGTTAATTTTAAAATGGTGTCCCAATTAAAATCAGCATATAAAACCTCTTGTTTAATTCCGAATTCTTTTAGCAAACTGTTTTTTACTACTCCAAATTCTACCAATTTCATTTTTCCTAATCCAAAGGAAATTCCTTCAGAAAAAACATCTAATTTACTAGGTGTCGATTTTAAACTATCGATTCCTAATCTACTTAAAACACTTTTAATGATTCCTTTTAAATAAAAGAAATCCGATTTTTGATTTACTATTTTCCAACTATCATTTGTTCTGTTTCCTGTTACAAAAAGTGTTAGATGTTTGTTTTCCTGGTATTTACCAGAATATTTATGATATGTTTTACCAAACTCGTAAAACTTTAAAGAATTATTTTTTCTATTGATATTATAAGAAACGGATTCTAAACCACTAAACAACAAAGATTGGCGCATTACTTTCAAATCGTTACTTAATGGGTTTAGCATTTCTACATTTGCTTCCTCATTAATATTTTCCGATAAAGTTCCATATTGGGGCTTTGTTAATGAGTTTGCCATAGTTTCATTAAAACCTTGTGCTGTTAATTGGTTTGCAACCACATTTTCAACCTTTGTTTCCTTATTAGAATCAAAAGAAATTGAGGTGTTTAATTTATGAGAAAACTCAATATTATTATAACCATACACTCTTAGAATTTCTTCGATAATATCTGCTTCTCGCTGTACATCAGTTCTATAAGAAGGAATTGTTAAGCCTAAACCTCCTTCTGTTTCGCTATTAATTTTAATTTCTAAAGAAGCTAAAATATTTTTAATTGTTTCTCTCGGAATTTCTTGTCCAATTAATCTGTACGCATTTTCATAAGATAAGAATACTTGAAAATCTTCTAGTTTTACTGGATAAAAATCAGAAATATCAGAGGCCATTTTACCTCCTGCATATTCTTCAATTAATAAAGCTGCACGTTTTAGTGCATATTCTGTCATATTAATATCAATTCCTCTTTCGAAACGAAAAGAAGCATCTGTATTTAAAGCGTGTCTTTTTGCTGTTTTTCTTACAGAAACAGGGTTAAAATAAGCGCTTTCTAAGAAAATTGAAGTCGTATTTTCTGTAACTCCAGATTGTAAACCTCCAAAAACTCCTGCAATACAAAGAGGGTTTGAATCTCCATCACAAATCATAATATCATTAGAAGACAATTCTCTTTCAACATCATCTAAAGTGGTAAATTTTGTTCCTTCTTCTAAAGTTTTTACCAAAATTTTATTTCCTTTTATTTTCTGGGCATCAAAAGCATGTAAAGGTTGCCCAAGTTCATGTAGCACATAATTTGTAATATCTACAATGTTGTTTTTAGGAGTAATTCCAATAGCTTTTAATCTATTTTGAATCCATTTTGGAGAATCTTTAACGGCTACATCTGTAATGGTAATTCCACAATATCTTGGAGTTTGGTCTTTATCTGCTACTTCTACATCGATTCTTAACGTTCTTTCATCTACATGAAAATCGCTTACAGAAGGCGATATTAATTCTAAATTTACGTCTTGTTGCATTAAACCTGCCCTTACATCTCTTGCCACACCAAAATGACTCATAGCATCTGAACGATTTGGCGTTAAACCAATTTCGAAAACGTAGTCTGTTTCTATATTAAAAACTTCGGAAGCTAAAGTTCCTGTAGCTATTTCTGCATCTAGCACCATAATTCCATCATGGCTTTTGCCTAAGCCTAATTCGTCTTCGGCACAAATCATCCCATAACTTTCTTCTCCTCTAATTTTTCCTTTTTTTATTTTAAAACCTTCTCCTTTATCATCATATAAAACAGTTCCAATTGTGGCAACAAGTACTTTTTGACCAGCAGCAACATTGGGTGCACCACAAACAATTTGTACAGGGTTTGCTGTTCCTAAATTTACTGTGGTAACTTTTAACCTGTCTGCATTTGGGTGCTGTACACAAGTTAAAACTTCGCCAACAACAATGCCTTTTAGACTACCTTTTATAGATTCTTTGGTTTCGATACCTTCTACTTCTAATCCTAAATCAGTTAATAACTCTCCTGTTTTTACTGGTTCCCAATCTATTTGTAGAAACTGCTTTAACCAATTGTACGAAATTTTCATATTTTCTTTTTGAAGTTTTCAGGCGCAAATTTACTGAAATTCTCGTTTTTTTAAGCATTTTTACAGTAAAATTAAAGTTCTACTCTCAAAGTGAAAAAGTAATATATCGAAACTTTTTTTTATTGATTTTTAAATAATTTTCAAAGCATAAAATTTGCAACTAATTAAGTTATTATAACTATTTTTAGTGTTCTATAAAGCAGGGCAATAGTTCAACTAAAAACCTCTATATTATTATAAAAACTAACACAATTGCAATAAAATGAAATGCTGTAGGTTTATAATTTAAGAATTAGATATCTTTGCAGTAAATTAATGAGTTTCATGTTTAAAAAAATACCCAACTACATAAAGTACATTTTTACAAATGTGTTTTTCTTATTTGTTTTTACAAGTATTTTTAGAATTATTTTTTACAGTTTTTTTGCTAATTTAGAAAATGCCACTTCTGTAGAAGTAAGAAAAGCTTTTTTATTAGGACTTCGTTTCGATTTAAAATTAGCTATTATTACGCTTTTCCCTTTGGCAATACTTGTTTTAATTACAAATTATCGCTTTTTAAAAAACAGAATTTATAAAAGAATTGCTACTATTTATTTGTCTATTACTTATTTAATTCTCACTTTATTTTTTCTGTTTGATTTTGGTTATTACGACTATTTAAACATTCGTTTAGATGCTTCTTCTCTTCGATTTTTAACCAATTTAAAAATATCTGGACAGGTTTTGGTAGAAAGTTATCCTGTTTATAAAGGAATTATAGGATTACTAATCCTTATTTTTATCATTTATAAATTTTCGAAATCTATTTACAATCGTTTTTCTAATGTTGAAGAAAAACGTTCTAAAAAAGTAAAAGCTCTTTATTTTATAACTACTGTTTTATTGCTTTCATTCGGAATTTACAATAGTTTTACTCATTATCCTTTACGTTGGAGCCAGGCTTTTTTCTCTAAAAACAATGCTGTTAACCAATTTACCTTAAACCCTGTATTATATTTCTTTGATAGTTTTGCCTACAGAAGTGAAGGCGTAAATATGGAAGAGTTTAAAAAATACTATCCTGTTATTGCCAAACATTTAAATTTACCAAAGGATAAAATTTCTTTTGAAAGAAAAGTAGTTTTTGATTCCACATATACGAAAAAGCCAAATGTAGTTATTGTAATGATGGAATCTGTTGGAATAACAACGATGAGTTTTTATGGAAACCCCATAAAATCGACCCCCAATTTAGATTCATTAATTAATGTAAGTACGAGTTTCCCTAATTTTTATGTTCACAAAGTAGGAACTGCTGCCAGCGTTTTTGCAAGCGTTACAGGATTACCAGATATTGAAGATGTTAGAACTGCTTCTAGAAATCCGTTACTGCAAGACCAACGTATTATTTTCGATCAATTTAATGGTTATGAAAAACTATATTTTTTAGGAGGAAGTGCAAACTGGGCGAATATTAGAAGTATTTTTCAATCGAATATTAGGGGGTTAAAGATTTTCGAAGAAGGAAGCTATAAAACCGAAAAAAGAGCAGATGTTTGGGGAATTGACGATTATGAATTATTTAAAGAGTCTAACAAAGAATTGCTAAAATTACATCAACAAGAAAAACCTTTTGTTGCTTATATTCAAACTGCTTCTAACCACATGCCTTTTACGGTACCAGACGAAAAAGAAGCTTACAAACCTTTAAAAGACAATGAAATTTCTGAAGGTTTGTTAGAAAAAAGTGGCTTTAAATCTTTAGCTCAATTAAATGCTTTACGATACTTAGACTTTAACATTGGTCGGTTTTTAGAACGTGCAAAAAAATCTGGTTATTACGAAAATACGATTTTTGTGTTTTTTGGAGACCATAATACAGCCATGAAAAGGACGAATTTATATCCAAAAGAATTCGATTTAAATATTCAGCTACAGCATGTTCCTTTTTTAATTCATGCGCCTAAATTTGTAGCTTCAAAAACTATTTCTAAAAACGGAAAAATAATCGATTTGTTTCCAACAGTAGCAAGTTTAGCGAAGATAAATTATACGAATTATACTTTAGGAAACGATTTGTTAGACAGCACACAAACCAACACTACTTCTTTTGTTTACTTAGGAATTAATGGAGAACCTGCAGTGGGTATTTTACAAGATAGCTTGTATTATTCGAAAACTAACGTTACCAAAACAACTGGGTTATATAATTTAAAAACAAAAGGGTTAAAGAACATTAAAGAAGATAATATAGAAAGAGCACAACAAATGGATAGTTTGCTTTCTGCTTACTACCATTCTACAAAGTATTTATACTTTAACAACAAGAAGCGTTAGAGTTAAAATTGTATTACGAAGTTTACTGAGAAAAATACAGCGTTTCGTAAAGTATGTTTATAGACTTTACTAATTTAATGCAGGTTCGATATATTACTAATTGATTATTAACTACTTAATTTTTTTTTGAAAATTAATATCATTCTGATAACGCAGGAAGAGGAATCTTACAAATTGTAGTTATAAATTATAAAATTTCTCCTATCGTAGAAATGATACAGAAACATAAAACACTGTATGTTAATTTATTAAAACAAAGTTCTATATTGTTTCTTAAATAGAACTCAAATTAATTTATAAAAATTAAGCTAATGTTTTTTTATTTTATATTGAATAAAAAAGTTCTATTTAGCAAAAGAGACTTTGTCTATTTTCTTATAGAGTGTAAAGTATAAGTTTGCAAAAATAGTTCCTATTGTTATTCCAACAAAAATATCGAGAGGAAAATGTACTCCTAAATATATACGACTGTAGGAAAAGAGCACTGGAAAAAACAACAATAAAGCACTGTATTTGTATTTTCCTTTTAATAATAAAATAACATAGACCGTAAAAAATGTAGATGTGGTTGCATGCCCAGATATAAAACTAAAACTTTGTGGATTTATTAAAGTTCTTAGTAAATGGTCTATTTCTGGATCGTTATTTGGTCTTAATCTTTGGATGTAATTTTTTATGAAATTTGTAAATTGATCTGAAAAAGCGACCAAAACAATCATAGACAAGATCATAAATACCCCACGTTTCCAACCAAAGGATTTTATGATTAAAAAAAAGATAAGAAGAAACACTGGAGTCCAATTAAATTGATTGGTTACAAACAACCAAAAAGAATCCCAGTGTTCGTTTCCTAAATTATTTAGGAAAATTAAAATTTCTTTATCTATTTTTAGTATTCTGTCTAACAAATTATTTACCTACTTTTAAAACTTCCACCTCAAAAACAACATCTGCTTTTGCTGGAAATGGGCCATATTTTTGTTCGCCAAAAGCTAGGTAATAAGGAATAAAAAAACGAGCTTTCTCTCCTTCTCTTAATGTTAAAACACCTTCTTTAAAACCAGTAATCATTGGTTTTGCTTTATCATTTAACTGAAAAACAAGGTTTTGACCACCTTTATCGAAAGTAGATTGTATTTTTTGACCATCTGCAACGTAAATCGTATAATCTACAGTAACTTTTTTATTCTCTACAACCTTTGTTCCTTTAGTGCTTTTTAACTTTAGAATTCGCAAACCAGAGTTTGTTTTGGTTGCTTTGTCCTCGTTCATCTTAGCCAAAAACGCTTTTTTCTTCTCTAAATAAACTGCGTATCTTTTTTCGTCTAGTTTAGATTGCTCTACTAATTTTTCTTTCTTTGCTTTTTCGAATTTAGCAAACTCTTGGTTAAAAACTTTAGAAGCATTAAAATTTTCGGCTTCTGCACCAATTTTAATTATTTTAATATTACGAATCGTATCGAACTGAGCAATTTTATTAATAACAGCCATTCGTGCAGAATCAATTGCTTTTGAAAGTGCTAAAGAATCTGAAAATTTTTTCTTTATTTTTTTTAATTGTGTTGAATTTACAATCGTTTTTCCAAAAACAGTATGTTTTCCATCTAAATGAGGAATGGGTCTATGAGTTATAAAAATTTGACTTCCATTTCCATCTGGTCCACCATTTGCCATAGATACAATTCCTCCATCATTATGTTTATACAATAAATTTCCAACAGAATCTTTAGGAAACTCATCTCCAAAAACATACCCTGGATTTCCAGTACTTGTTTCTGTATGGTCTCCTACTTGAATTATAAAATTAGGAACCACTCTATGGAAACGAATACCATTATAGTAAGGTTTTCCTGCGAAAGAATCTGTAACTTTTGTATTAGAACCATCTGCTAAAGAAACAAAATTGGCAACCGTCATTGGAACATCTTTCGAATATAATTCTAATAATATATCGCCTTTATTCGTTTGTATTTCTGCATAAACGCCTTCTTTTAGGTTTTTATACTTTTCTTTAGTGGAACAAGAAATTATTAAAACAAATAGAGAAAAAATAGATAAATACTTTTTCATTATTGCTTAACGATATCTAACAATTCTATTTCGAATACTAAAGTAGAAAATGGTTTTATATTTTCTCCTCTTTGTTGTGCTCCATAAGCCAATTCCTGTGGAATAAAAAACTTGTATTTAGCGCCTACTTTCATTAACTGTAAGCCTTCTGTCCATCCTTTAATAACTTGGTTTAAAACAAACTCCGAAGGTTCTCCTTTATCTACAGAACTATCAAACACTTTACCTTCTATATTTGTTCCATGGTAATGTACTTTTACTTTTGTGGTAGGTGATGCTGGCTTTTCTCCAGTTCCTTCTTTCAAAACAATATACTGTAAACCACTATCTGTAGTAACAACACCTTCTTTCTTTTTGTTTTCAGCTAAAAAGTCTTCTCCTGCTTTTTTATTGTCTGCAAATTTAACCTCTGCTTCTTTTGCTGCTTTTTCTTGCTGTTCTTTCATTTGAGCCATTTGCTTTTTTCTCAAATAAGTATTTATAACATTTTGTACGTCTTTTGTTTTAATTAGAAAATTTGTAGAATCTACTCCATTTAAGTATCCTTGAATGTAAGCATCGTTGTTTACTTCTTTTAAATTTGCTCTAAATTGAGTACCCATACTTAAACCAATGGCATAACTAACAGAATCGATTTCTTTTTCTAATGTTTTAACTTCTTTAATTTGTTTTCCACAAGAGAACATTGTTACTGTAATTGCTACTACTGCTAAATTTTTTATTACTTTCATTTTTAATTTAATTTATTATTTGTTTATTTAATATCTAATAATGTTACTGTACTTTTTATACTTTTATTTATTCCTATTTTGTTTCCATCTCCAGAAATACCAAATGCATTGTAAGATGGAAGCACAAATGTAATGGTTTCTCCGATTTTCATCAACTTTATTCCCTTTTGTATTCCAGAAATAAAATCTTCTTTGTCTACACTGTAATTTTTAATACCTAATTCTTCCTTACTATAAATTATAGAATCGTTTAAATCGCGAATATCATATGCTATAACAGCAATATCTCCTGCTTTTGGTGTTGCTGTATTTGCTTCAATTTTTGTAATGTAAGTGTACCAAAACCCATTTAAAGAATTTGTATACTTATTTATTGAGTCTTTTTCTATTAATTGTTCGATTTTCTCTTCTTCAACCTTATTTAATTGTTTCGATTCTTCAATTGCTTTTTGAAAAATAGTTGTAGAAGGTTTTGGGTTAATTGGTTTCCTAGGTGTCGATTTGGAACAGCCTACCAAAATAATTCCACAAAATAAAAGCATTTTAATCTTCATAAGACGCATTTAATTCTTCTTTATAATTTGGTAATAATGATGTGAATTTCGTAACAGTTTGCGCCAAATTTAAATTTGATTTTCCTCCAGCTGCATTATCATGTCCTCCACCTTCGAAATGATTTCTCGAAAAGTTATTTACAGAGAAGTTTCCTTTCGATCTAAAAGAAATTTTAATAATATTTTGCTCTGCATCTTCAATAAAAATAGCCGCAAAAATTATTCCTTTTAAAGAAAGTGCATAATTTACAACACCTTCTGTATCTCCTTTTTGAAAATCGAAACGTTTCTTTTCTTCGTTAGTTAAAGTAATGTAAGCAGTTTTATAGGATGGTAAAATTTGTAAATTACTCAATGCTTTTCCTAATAATAATAATCTATTATACGAATTTGCATCATATACATTGTTATGAATTCTATCGTTTTCTGCTCCTTTATCAATTAAATCGGCGATAACTCTGTGTGTTTTACTGGTTGTAGATCGAAAACGGAAAGAACCTGTATCTGTCATAATACCTGTGTATAAACACGTAGCAATGTCTTTATCTATTAGCTCCAAATCGTTGTTCATCTCTATAAATTGATACACCATTTGGCAGGTAGAACAAATTGTAACGTCGGAATACATATATTTTACATCATCTGGTTGTTGATGGTGATCTATCATCGCAAAATCATTTGGGTATTTCTCTAACGTATTTTGCATATCGTTGCCAACTCTATGCAGTGTATTAAAATCTAAAAGGAAAATAATATCCGAATTATTAATGGCTCTTTGCGATTGTGAGTTTTGCCAATCGAAACGATATACACCTTTAGAACCAGGCAACCAATGTAAAAAATCTGGATATTCATTTGGAACCACAACAGTTGGGTTGTGTCCTTTTTTTGTAAAGTACTGACACAAAGCCAGTGAAGAACCTATAGCATCTCCATCTGGATTTCGATGTCCTATTATTACAATGTTTCTTGGTTTATCTAGAAACGTTTTTAATTTGTTAAATCCTTTTAAAATCATAGTTTGCGAAGATACAATTTAATAGTATTTCGTAAAATTATTTTTATTCTCAATTATAAATCATTTTTTATGCTGATAATTGACAACCAAACCAATAAATACAAAATTTAGGGCAAACTCATATTTTAAAAAAACTTCTTTTTTTACATTAATGCACGAGTTCTCAATCTTTAAACGTAAACTGGACACGCTATCGAATGACTACCAGGTACTTAGGTGTTTTTATTAAAAAAACAAATGTCATTTAGATGATGCAGGAAGAGTAGTCTTACAAATTGTAGTTATAAATTTTGAGATTTTTCCTATTGTAGAAATGATAGAAAGCGTAAAATAAAGAATTTTATTTTTTATCTGAAATTAATATTTAAAATAGAAAAAAATGTTAAAAAAAACAAAAAAATATAGAGGGGTGTCAAAAAATTAAACGTAATAGTATATATAGTTTGGTGTATGAAAGAATTAAAAATAAAAAAAATATTTGTAAAGTTTATAAATAACGAAGCAAATATTGTAGAATTAGAAATTTTGGAGAAATGGTTAACAAACTCCAATAATTTAAAAGTCTTTAATAAATTTATATTAGTAGAATACTTGACCAAATGTAGCGTGCAAGACTATAATTTAGAGGAAGTTAAATTTGAAATTTATAGAAAAATAAAAGCCAATAGAAGACAAAAAAGAATTAGAATGTTAAAGCAAATTTCTTTTGCAGCCTCTATAGTTTTGGTTAGTGTTTTTAGCTATATTGTTTTTAATCAAAATCAAAATCAAAAATTCACTAATACTCCAGTCAAAGAAACAAATGTAATAAAACCAGGGACAGATAAAGCGATACTAACTTTAGGGAATGGCAATCAAGTGAGTTTAACGAAAGACGAAACGTATAAAAATAATTACTTAAAAAGTAATGGTAAAAAAATAACCTACGACAGTAAAGATGAAAAAACGATCCAGAATGATGTTATAGAATTTAATAGTTTAACGATTCCTAGAGGAGGAGAATATGCTATAGTTTTTTCAGATGGATCTAAAGTTTGGTTAAATTCTGAGACTAAATTAAAGTACCCAACAAAATTTATTAGTGGAAAAGAAAGAAATGTTGAACTTTTATATGGAGAAGCATATTTCGAAATATCACCGAGCTCAAAACATAACGGATCTAAATTTAATGTTATTACAAAAGGGCAAAAAGTAAGCGTATTTGGAACCGAATTTAATATTAAAGCCTATAATGACGAAGCCGTAATTGCTACTACACTCGTTGGTGGTAAAATTCAAATAGAAAAAGGTAACATCAGAAAAATTTTGGTTCCTAATCAGCAAGCAAGAATCAACCGAGACTTAAATACAATAAGCATTGTATCTATTGATGTTTCAAATGAAATTGCTTGGGTAAAAGGATTGTTTAGTTTTGAAGAAGCTAGGTTAGATGAAATGATGAAAACACTATCAAGATGGTATAATATGGATGTTATTTTTGAAAATTCAAGTAGAAAAAAAATCGAATTTACAGGAATTTTAGAAAGAACTAAAACAATTCAAGAAATAATTAACATTATAAAAAAAACAAGTCAGAAAAACGAAATAATATTTAAAATTGAAGATAAAATTATAAAAATAAAATAAAAAAAGGAAAAGACTAAAACCTTAGACCGTAATAGTCTTTTTCCTAAAACGATTTTTCTAATTAACACTAAGTTTAACCAAAATCAATACAAATTTATGAAATTTAAAATTACTATTGGTCTTTTCTCAAAACAGAAACGGCTGTTAAGATTTATTATGAAGACATTTATTTTTTTATGTTGCACTACAATATTTGCTTTTACTACCGAGAACGGATTTTCGCAAGATGCAGATATTAACATTTCTAAAAGTAAAACCATGTCTGTTAAGCAAGTTTTTAAATTAATTAACAAGCAAGCAGACTACAAATTTATTTATCGACACGATTTAATAAAAGTAATACCTAAACTACCTCTTAATAAAGGGGTTATAAAGGTAAGCGCTTTGTTAAATAAATTTTTAATTCCTTACGGTTTTTCCTATAATTTAACGGAAAATAACACCGTAATTGTTCATAAAAAAAATACCGAACTTAATCGGCCTATTGTTGTACAGAAAAAAACGATAAAAGGTGTTGTCTTAGATATTAATAACCAGCCACTACTAGGAGCTTCTATTTTTGAAAAAGGAACAACAAATGGAACACAAACAGATTTTGATGGTAAGTTTTCTTTAAATGTATCCAATGCCAGTGCCATACTTGTGGTTTCTTATGTTGGTTTTATAACACAAGAGGTCGCTGTTAATACCCAACAAACGAAGTTTACGATCGTACTGCAAGAAGATACAGCTTCATTAGATGAGATAGTAATTGTAGGATATGGAAAACAAAAAAAAGTAAACCTAACAGGAGCTGTAGGAACTGTAAAAGGAAAAACCTTAGAAAATAAACCAGTAGTTAATGTACAAGAATTACTACAAGGTAAGGTCCCTGGATTAAATGTTAGCAACAGTTCAGGCCAGCCAGGTAGTGGAGCCAGTATAAATATTAGAGGAACATCTACGATAGGAGGAAGCTCGGGAGTTCTTGTAATTATAGACGGCATACCTGGAAATATCTATTCCGTAAACCCAAATGATATTCAGAATATTTCTGTTTTAAAAGATGCAGCATCTGCTGCTATTTACGGGGCAAGAGCTGCGAACGGAGTTATTTTAATAACAACAAAGAGCGCTAAAAATCACGAAGGTTTGCGAGTATCTTTAACAACGAGTATGGGGGTCCAAACCCCACAACAATATATAGATTATGTTGGCGGAAAAGACTATATGACTTTATATAATTTAGCCAGTGTTAATGATGGATTGACAGAACGATATACTCCAGCAGATTTTAAAGATTTAGAAGATGGTAAATTACCAGATAATAAATGGTATCGTGAAATTTTTAAAAAAAACCAATTTATTAATAATAACTATTTATCTTTATCAGGAGGTAACGATAAAATTACTACTAGACTTGGTATTGGTTACGATAAACAATCTGGAGCTTTACCAAGAGATAAGTATAAACGATTGGTGGTACACCCAAAATTAAACTACAAAATAAATAATTGGTTGTCATTAGATGCCAATGTTCAATACACAAAAACCAATATAGAAAGACCACAAGGTGCAGGAAGTGCATTAACTAACGCCATTCGTGTTTCACCTATTACCCCTATAAGAACTGCTCAGGGAAGGTTTCAGGGACCTGGTGGTATTCCAGGAGGTAACCCAATAGCTATAATTGAAGAAGGTGGTACAAATTCTCAAATATTTAAAGAGATGACAACTATTTTGTCTGCAACATTAACTCCCTTAGAAGGTTGGAATATTAAACCCCTCTACTCACACTCTAATAGCCAGACTCAAACACATAATTTTTCAAAGCCTATAACTTTATATAATGCAGATGAGACTGTATTTAGTAAAGATCCATTAAGTAATCAAAGTATTTACGATGCTTTCGGTACAAGTGTTACGGAAATTTTACAAATTTCTACAGATTATACATTCAACCTTAATGAAAACCATTCTTTTTCCGTTTTTGCATTAGCTTCTCAGGAAGTCTCTAAAGGAAATAATTTTAGTGCTTCTCGATTAGATCCTGCATTTGAAAATATATATGTATTAAATATTGCTGTGGGAACTAAAGATAATTCGGGTTTTGCGTACAACGAGTCTATTGCATCCTTTGTTGGTAGGGTTAATTATAATTATAAAGAAAAGTATTTATTTGAAGCTAGTTTAAGACATGATGGTACATCTCGTTTTAAACCAGGTTATCAATGGGGTACATTTCCTTCTTTTTCGGCAGGATGGAATATACATAAGGAGTCTTTTTTTGAAAATAATATCAACTTTATTTCAAAATTTAAAGTAAGAGGATCTTGGGGGAAATTAGGAGATGCTTTAAAAGTGAACCGTTATGAAACCAGAAATATTCTTGGTTTTAATTCTGGAGTGTATGCTTTTAATGGAACTCTTGTAGGTGGAGCAGCAGCAACAGCTTCATTTTTAGATAATTTATCTTGGGAAAGTTCTACCAAATCTAATTTAGGAATAGAAATAGGTTTTTTTGATAATAAATTAAGTTTAGAGTTAGACCTTTTTAAAGATCTTAGAACCGATATTTTATACAGAGAACCTGTACCAGATGAATATGGTTTGTCTGCTCCATTTACCAATACTTTAAAAATGGAAAACAAAGGTTTTGAATTAACACTAAATTATAGAGAAAAACTTGGAGAAGAATTACATTTTAATGCAAATTTTAATATATCGCACTCTAAAAACAAGGTATTAGATCTTAGAGGCTCTGGACCTTGGAAGAGTAGTAGAAACATTACAGAGGTAGGTGCTTCTTTAAATTTACCATACGGATTACAGTCTAATGGGCTTTTTAGAGATCAAGCAGATATAGATAATAGTGCTACACAAGTAAATGTAAAACCAGGTAATATTAAATATGTAGATCAAAATGAAGATGGTGTTATTAATGCAGATGATCGAGTGGTATTAAATGATAAAAATGCATTCGCTTATGGTTTCAATTTAGGTATTGAATATAAAAGTTTTAGTTTAAATGCTAATTTTTATGGTAGACACAGAGCTTTACGATATATGGATGGTGTTGAAGGATGGGCATTCTTTTTAGCAGATAATGCAAGACCAATGCATAAAGATAGTTGGACGCCAACTAATTTAGATGCAAGTTTCCCAAGATTAAGTTTAAATAGTGGTGGTAACGATGCATCATTTTCTGATTATTGGTTAAGAAAAGCAGATTATCTAAAGCTTCAAAATTTAACATTTGGCTACACATTACCAAAAGCATTAACCGATGTAGTTGGTGTTAAAAATGGTTCAGTATCATTAATAGGACAAAATTTGGCAATTTTCTCTAAATACGAAGGCTTTGATCCTGAGGGAGGAATATATCCATTACCTAGAACGATAACGATGAGTCTTCAATTAAACTTTTAAAAGTAAAGAAACATGAAAAATATAAAAATAATATTAATTTTATTGGTTGTAGGTTATGTTACATCTTGTTCAGATGTTTTAGACCAACCACCATTACATGCGCCAGATGAAAGTTCATTTTGGAGCTCAGAAGGCGATGCTCAAAAAGCACTAAATGTTTTATACACCTATTTACCAAACGCAAGAAGATGGTGGGCAGAATGTTTAAGTGATAACTCTATTATGACCAATGCTTGGGGAGAAGGTGGTATGGGACAAATAAGTCAAGGAGATTTAACTCCATCTACAGGTTATTTAACAGCAGGAGCACATAGAGAATATAATTATAACCAGATTAGAAACATTCTTTATTTTCTAGAAAATATCGATAAATTAGAAGCTTCTACTAACTTAGAAAACATGAAAGGACAAGCCTATTTTTTATTAGCGTTCAGGTATTTTAGAATGTCTAGATTCTGGGGAGATATAATTCTGTTTAAGAAAACTGCTACTTTAGATGAATCGAAAAAGGCTACTAGAACTCCATCAAAAAATGTTTTTGCCTTTATTTTAGAGAATTTGAATCAAGCCATTCCATTGCTTGATGATGTTCATGATAAATCAGGTATTATAACTCAAGATGCTGCCATTATGCTAAAAACAGAAGTATTAATGTGGATGGCTTCTTTAGATGACTTTAGGGATACAAAAATTTCGGATAAATCGAGTACAGAACTTTGGGCAGAAGCAGCAAGTACTATTGGTACATTAATAGATAAAAAACGATATAGTTTACACCCCGATTTAGTTACTTTATTTCAAAGTAGCACAAATAACATTGATGATGAGACTATTTTAGCAAGACAATATGTTGAAGATGAGATAACTAATTTCATCAATATCTTAGGTTTGCCAGGAGGTACAGGTTTACGTGGTGGTGGATGGGCCTCGTTTAGTGCGCCTAGAAACTTAATTGACGATTATCAAGTAGATGATGGTAAGGGAATTAAAGAATCTCCTAATTATGATATCGTAGAACCTTTTAAAAATAGAGATAAACGTTTAACTTCTTGGTTTTTACTTCCTGGTGTAGATGTTCTGAGACAAGATGGAACCATGACCCCATTTGATTCTCATCCAGATAACAATAAAACAGAAGCTCTTGGTGGCGAAGGTGGTGGAGGTAGAAGTGGCTATTGGTGTACTAAGTATGTAGAATTGGAAGCTACAGCTACTTTTGGTTATCAAAACTGGATTCTTTATAGATATGCGGATGCACTTCTATTATATGCCGAATCATTAAATGAGTCTGATCCAGGCAATGCAAAAATTGCAAAAGCAATGAATCAAATAAGAACCAGAGCTGGTTTACCAGGAGTAGATGCTCTTTTAGGCGATCAAGATGCAATGAGACAAGCTATTCGTCATGAAAGACGTGTAGAACTCGTAAATGAAGAAAAACGTTTATGGGATATAATGCGTTGGAAAATTGCACACATTGTTCTAAACCCTCCAGGAGGATTTGTTTATGGAATTAATAAAAATATTGATGATTATAATAATAGACAAGGTGATTGGACTGTAGAAAAATTTATTGCAGAGCCCAATAAGTTTGAAGACCACTTTTACTTTTGGCCAATACCACAAAGTGTTATTGATAAAAATGCTAACATCACTCAAAACCCTGGTTATTAAAAATAAAAAAATATTTGTTTGAGTTAATCTGAGAATACCAAGGATTTATTAAATCCTTGGTATTTATTAAAAATTCAAATATTTTTCAAATTCTAAAGATGTATTATATTAAATTTAAAAAATATTTTCTTTTTATTGTATTTATAATTTATTCTTGTCAAGAGAGTAAAAAAAATAAAAACTCATCTAAGTTAGAACTGAGTTTTAGTAAAGTGGATAAATCTTATTCAAAAATAAACTTTACGAACCGTATTACAGAGGTACCTCAATTAAACTATTTCAACTTTCCATACATGTACAATGGGGGTGGAGTAGCTGTTGGAGACGTTAATAATGATGGACTTCAAGATATTTATTTTGTTGCTAATATGACAGATAACGCTCTTTATCTTAACAAAGGAGATTTTAAATTCGAAGATATTACTGCAAAGTCTAATTTAAGTGGTAAAGATAATTTAAGATGGTCTAACGGAGTTACAATGGCCGACGTTAATAACGATGGTTGGCTCGATATTTATATATGTGCATCAGGCCCTTTTAAAACTCGAAGAAATTTACTATACATAAACAATCACGATCTTACTTTTACAGAAAAGGCAAAAGAATTTGGATTAGATGATAATGGATATTCTACCCAAAGCGTGTTTTTCGATTATGATAGAGATGGAGATCTCGATATGTACTTATGCTCCTATGCACCCACAGCACTTGAGGCAACAAATGCTTATTATGCAGAAAAACAACAAAACCCATCAGAAGAAGAAAGAGACAAGTTATATAAAAATAATGGTAATAATTATTTTACCGACGTTACAGAGGTAGCAGGTTTAAAGAATTTTGGTCTCTCACTTAATATCTCTACATCAGACTTTAATAACGATGGATGGTATGACATATATGTTTCCAACGATTTTAACTCTCCAGATTTTTACTACATAAATAACGGAGATGGAACCTTTACAGATAAATTAGCCTCGGCAATGAATCATACAGCTAATTTTGGAATGGGAACAGATGCAGCCGATATTAATAATGATGGATTTATTGACCTTCTTCAATTAGATATGAGTAACGACAATAATAAGGAAAGGAAAACCAACATGTCTGCGATGTCTCCAGAGTTGTTTCAGGAAGCAGTAGATATGGGACTTCATCACCAGTACATGAAAAACAACTTACAACTTAACAATGGAAATGGAACATTTAGTGATATCGCCGATTTAGCAAGTCTTTCAAATACCAATTGGAGCTGGTCTGTTTTAATGTGTGATTTAAATAATAACGGCTGGAAAGATATTTTTATTAGCAATGGAATGAGGAGGAAAGTAAATGACAATGATTTTAATAATCTAGATAGAAAACTTCAGGAAGAAGGTAAAATTAATGATAAAAATAGATATTTACTTATTAAAGAAATGCCTGTTGTAGCACACGATAATTATGCTTTCGTAAACAAAGGAGATTTAACCTTTAAGACTATAAAAGGTAATTGGGGGCTAAGCCATGTAGGCTTTTCACAAGGGATAGCTTATGTCGATTTAGATAATGATGGTGATTTGGATATGGTAATGAATAATCTAGACGATGTGGCAGGAGTTTATAAAAATAACGCTATCGATAGTTTTCCAAACAACCATTATTTAAGATTAAAATTAAAAGGAACTTTAGATAACCATTTTGCTATTGGTGCTAAAGTAAACGTAAAAATAGGAGAGAGTTATCAATCTCAAGAGCTAATTCCTACACGAGGTTACCTTTCATCTGTTGAACCCATGCTACATTTTGGATTAGGAAACAACAAGAAAGTAGACACCTTGGAAGTTACATGGCCAAATGGAAATAAACAATTTTTATACAATGTTAAAGGCAATAGAACCTTAGAAATAGTGCAAGAAAAGGAGCCTAAAGAACTCTTAAGAAATAAAAAAATAGAATCCCATACCCCACTTTTTGTAGACATAACAAATAATTGTGGAATAAATTACACACATAAAGAAAATAATTTTAACGATTATATAAGAGAAACACTACTTCCTCATAAAATGTCACAGCAAGGACCTGCACTAGCAGTCGGAGATATAAATGGTGATAATTTAGATGATTTTTATGTTGGAGGAGCTAAAGGCTATACAGGCGCATTCTATATACAATTACCAGACGCTACCTTTAAACAAATTATTTCTCCAGTTTTAGAAGATGATAAAAATCATGAAGACGTTTCATCACTGTTCTTTGATGTAGATAATGATGGAGATTTAGACTTATATGTAGTTAGTGGAGGAAATGAAGAACCTGCCAGCTCTAAATACTATAAAGATCGATTGTATATTAACAATGGGAAAGGAAACTTTAAAAAGAACAGTAAAGCACTGCCTCCGTTTTTAGCAAGTGGATCAAAAGTTAGAGCCGCCGATTACGATAATGATGGTGATCTTGATTTGTTTATTGGTGGGAGACAAATTCCAGGAAAGTATCCATTTCCAGCAACTAGTTATATATTACAAAATAATAGTACTAAAGAAAAAATTTCCCTCCAAGACATAACAAATCAAATTGCACCAGTACTCAAAGAAATAGGTATGGTTACAGATGCTAACTGGGCAGACTTTGATAAGGATGGTAAAAAAGATCTAATATTGGTTGGTGAGTGGATGCCAATAACACTCTTAAAAAACGATAACGGCAAATTTGTGGACGTAACAGATTCTTATGGATTAGGAAAACAAGTAGGTTGGTGGAATAGTATTGCCACAGCAGATATGGATAATGATGGTGATTTAGATTTTATAGCAGGAAACTTAGGATTAAATTATAAATACAAAGCTTCAAATAAAAGTCCTTTTGAAATTTTTAGTAACGATTTTGATAAAAACGGTACAAACGATATCGTTTTAGGATTTTACGAACAAGGTAATTTATTTCCATTAAGAGGTCGAAGCTGCACATCAAGTCAAATGCCTTATATAAAAAAGAAATTTCCTACATATAAAGCCTTTAGTAAAGCTACAATTATGGATATTTTAGAACAAGAAGATATTAAAAACGCTGTACATTACAAAGCAAATACTTTTGCCTCTACATATTTTAGAAATGAAAGAAAGCGTTTTGTTGCAGTTCCTTTAGAAAATCACGCCCAAACTTCATCCATTAATTCTATGTATATTAACGATTTTAATGATGATGGTTACAAAGATATTATTGCAGGTGGAAACTTATACGAGTCCGAAATTGAAACACCAAGAAACGATGCTAGTTATGGCATATATATTAAAAATAAAGGAGGTAATAATTTAAACGTAGTTTCTCCAATTAAAAGTGGATTAAATTTAAGAGGAGAAATTCGTGAAATAGTAGAGATAAAATTAGCAAATCAACAAAATGCTTTTCTTGTCGCCAGAAACGAAGAGTCTCTAAAAATATATAATTATAAAAAACAATAAAACCTTAACAATTTCAAAAAAAAAAAAAAAAGAAATAAAAATCTAATCATTCAGTAGTATAAATGAAAACATTCGTTGTTTTTAAGGAGTAGTACTTTACAAAAATTTAAAAAATGGGTAAAAATTTAAAAAAAACATCCTGCGATTCAAGCACAGGATGTTGTGATTCAGAAAAAAAAGAAAATATTGAAGTTAAAGTAGCAAACATAGAAAATTGCGACCCAAGTACGGGATGTTGTACCCCAGCTTCAGGACTCGAAAACGAAGCTAAAAACAAAGTAGGAATACAACGACGAGACTTCATGAAAACAATGGGACTTGGTTTAGGTAGTTTGGCTCTAATGGGATTAAGCCATCCATTAAGTGCCACCGGTATTCTTCAAGAAGGATATCAAATACCAATCAACAAAAATTTAGACCCAGACTGGATACAATCTTTATACGAACGTGGAGTTCCAGAAACCTATACAGGTAAAGATTTAGTGTATATTGGAATGCCTGTTGGTGGTATTTGTGCAGGTCAGGTGTATTTGGGAGGTGATGGTAAATTATGGCTGTGGGATATTTTTAATGAACAAAAAGAAGGTGTTGTAGATGCTACCTATTATTTAAATGGGAGAAAAGTAAGAGCTCGTGATGGTAGTAATTACATCGTACCTATAACTCAAGAATATCCATTTGACCAAGGTTTTGCGATAAAAATCGAACAAGGAGATACCAAATGGGAAAAACGATTAGATTATAAAGGTTTTAAAGATATTACCTTTAAAGGGCAATATCCCGTAGGTGAAATTACATATAAAGATAAGGGGTGTCCCGTAAAAGTAGTGTTAAAAGCCTACTCACCTTTTATTCCGTTAGATGTAGACGCCTCTAGTTATCCTGCAACAATCATGCACTACACGATTTCTAATACAGGTAATGCTACTGTAAACTGTGAGTTATCAGGTTGGTTAGAAAATGCAGCATTCAATCATTCAGGAGTAAAAACGGAAATACAATTAAAAAACACCATTATTCATAATAAAAAGAGTACATCTTTAGTTTGCGAAGCTCTTTTAGATGAAAACGGTTCAGAATTAGATTTTCAATTTGAAAAGAAGAGAGACAATGGCAATATGTGTTTAACTTTATTAGGTGACGATATTGCAGCGACAGCGCAAGAAGAGTATTATTCAGAAGCACTCTTTCCAAAAGAACAACAACAAAAAGAATTGGCAACCGAACCTTTTGGGGTAAGTTTACGTGGTGGTTTAAGTAAATCGGTAACTTTAAAACCGGGAGAAACTAAAGAAATATCCTTTGTAGTTAGCTGGTATTTTCCAAATTTAAGTGCAGATGGCAATCGCTTTAAAGGACGTTCTTATAGCAAGCGCTTCAAAAATGCCTTCGAAGTTTCAAAAGACATTGTTCAAAACTTTAAAAGATTACACACAAAAACACTTGCGTTTGCAGATGTATTTTATAACAAATCGAGCCTACCTTATTGGTTTTTGAATCGAACTTTTGCCAACACTTCAATTCTAGCAACCGAAACCTGTTATCTATTGGAAGATGGTCGTTTTTGGGCTTGGGAAGGTATTGGTTGTTGCCCAGGAACCTGTACTCATGTATGGCATTATGCTCAAGCCATGGGACGTGTTTTTCCTGAGTTAGAACGTAATTTAAGAGAACAAACCGATTTTAAGGTTATAGAATCTAATGGAAAAGTAGATTTTAGAGGAGGTAGAGCAAATCGAGATGCAGCCGATGGACAAGCAGGTGTTGTATTAAGATCGTATAGAGAGCATCAAATGACTGCAGATAATACCTTTTTAAAAACAAATTGGAAACATATAAAATCGGCACTACAATACCTAATTGATATGGATGCAGAAGATGGCGAAGCCAACGGAATGATCTATGGCGAACAGCACAATACTTTAGATGCAGAATGGTATGGCAATATTCCTGTAATTATATCTTTATACTTAGCTGCATTAAAAGCAGGGAAAGAAATGGCAATTGAAATGAATGACACCATCTTTTCTAAAACATGTAAAACCATTCTGAAAAAAGGAGAAAAAAATATAGAAACTCTTTATAATGGTGAATATTTTGTTCAAAATGAAGATCCTGAGCATAAAGATGCTATTGGTATTGGTACTGGTTGTTATATAGATCAAGTATTTGGTCAGAGTTGGGCATTTCAGTTAGGATTGGGACGATTGTACAATAAAGAAATGATTCAAAACTCATTAGACGCCTTATGGAAATACAATTTTGTTCCTAATATGGGTGAATTTAGAAAATCGCTACCAGAAAAATTAGCAGGTCGTCCTTATGCCATCGACGATGATGCAGGATTGGTAATGTGCACGTGGCCAAAAGGCGGAAAAAAAGATGACTGGGAAAAACATTGGCAATTTGGATATTTTAACGAATGTATGACTGGGTTTGAATACCAAGCTGCAGGACATATGATTTGGGAAGATAAAATCGAAGAAGGATTGACCATTACTAAGGCCATTCACGATCGTTACCATGCAGGAAAAAGAAATCCGTATAACGAAGTGGAATGTAGCGATCACTATGCCAGAGCAATGGCAAGTTATGGTGTGTATTTGGCAGCTTGCGGTTTTGAATACCATGGACCTAAAAAACAGTTGGCCTTTGCTCCCAAATTACATCCCGAAAATTTTGAAGCAGGTTTTATTGCAGCGAAAGGCTGGGGAACCTATGCACAAATACAAAAGAAAAATAAACAACAAGCATCTATTAAATTAGTCTCAGGAAGCTTAGTTATAAAAGAAATCTCCTTAGAAATTCCAAAAGTTAAAAAGCCTAAGAAAGTGGCTCTTCATTTAGACGGAAAACGAATAAAAAATAAGTATACAACAAATAGTTCTAAAGTACGATTAAAATTTAAAGCAATAGAAATTACCGAAAATGCAAAATTAACTATTGAAATTAAATATTCTTAAATCAGTTTAATAAGAGCTTAACGACTATAAAAATATGAAAATTTAAAACGCAATACACTACCTATGTTTGGGTGTAAACAGTAATAAAAAACATAAATATGATTAAAATGTATTTAAAATCGACACTCTTATTTTTATGTGTGATTACATTAATTAGCTGTAAAAATAAAGATTCAAAACAATCGAACGATACTAATACTAATGTAAGAAAAGTAATAAATGAAGCCTCGTTTGAAAAAGGAACTTTTGGTTACGACAAAGATTTTCTTCAAAAAAACTATAAAAATACCTTAGTCTTAGAAAGTGATGATAAAAAAGCAATATTAGCACTGTCTCCTGAGTTACAAGGAAGAGTAATGACAAGTTCATTAAATGGAAATAAAGGAATTAGTTTTGGATGGTTAAACTACGATTTGATTGCTTCCAAAGAAATAAAAGAACATATTAACCCTACAGGAGGTGAAGAACGCTTTTGGTTGGGGCCAGAAGGTGGTCAGTATTCTATTTATTTTAAGCCAGGAAAGAGTTTCGATTTTAAAAATTGGTATGTACCAAAAGTTTTAGATACAGAAGGTTTTGATGTTGTGGAACACAATTCTAATAGTGCTGTCTTCCATAAAGAAATGCATTTAATTAATTATTCAGGAACAAAATTAGATATTGATGTCAATAGAAAAGTGTCATTACTTACTAAAAAACAAATAACCGATGCTTTGCAATTGAAAACGGAAGACTTTTTGGTAGTTGCCTATGAAACATCAAATGTTGTTAAAAATATAGGTAATGCAGATTGGAAAAAAGAATCTGGTTTGGTGTCAATTTGGTTGTTAAGTATGTTTACACCTTCCCCAGAAACAACAATTGTTGTTCCAATTATAGAAGGGGCTAAATCTAAGTTGGGGATAAAAGTAAAAGACGATTATTTTGGAAAAGTGGCAGGTGACCGCTTAAAAAAGACCGAGCAAACTATTTATTTTAAAGCAGATGGTGCCAGCAGAGGTAAAATTGGTATTTCCCCTGCAAGATCTACTAAATTTATGGGAAGTTATGATGCTAAAAATAAAACTTTAACCATTTTAGAAATCACAGCACCAAACCCAACCGATAGTTATGTAAACTCTGCGTGGGAACTACAAAAAAAACCATATTCAGGAGATGTCTTAAACGCATATAATGATGGTCCCTTGGAAGATGGTTCGCAAATGGGGCCTTTTTACGAGTTGGAAAGTTCATCACCGGCATTGGCATTAAAAGTAGGAAAAAGTTATACCCATGCACAACGCATTTATCACTTTAAAGGAAAAGCAGAAATTTTAAATGAAATAGCTAAAAAAACACTAAAAGTATCTATTGATGAAATAAATACAGCTTTTAAATGAGAAGAAAGCTTAAAGAGGTAGTAAATTAAAAAGAACGAGAACGAATAACAAATTAGAACACAATGGTTAAAAAAATATTAGTATTCATTTTAACAATTTTGTCATTCCAATTAAATGCACAAAATAATGGTGCTGAAATTTACTCGGGCGAACAAATAAAATATATTGGAATGCCAATTGGAGGTTTAACGGCAGGGCAAGTTTATTTAGGAGGAGATGGGCAATTGTGGTATTGGGATATTTTTAATATTCAACGAATTCAACCAGGAGGTCCTGGAGATAAATTCTATGTCAACCCGATGGCACAAGACCATCAATTTAACCAAGGTTTTGCAGTTCGTATTAAAAAATTATTACCCACAACAATAACACCTATCGTTAAATCACTTAATAGCGATGGGTTTTCTAATATTACGTTTAGAGGAGAGTATCCTATGGGAAAAGTGACTTATAAAGACGACTATTTTCCAGTTTCGGTAGTCTTAAATTCGTATTCACCATTTATTCCAACAGATCACGAATCTTCAGATTTTCCAGCGGTAGTTATGGAATATACGATGACGAATGATTCAGACTCTAAAGTGTCCGTCGAATTATTTGGATGGCTTCAAAATATGGCAAATTTTAAAATGGCAAGTGTTGCCCAAGGAAAAGCTCAGAATAAAATTATAAAATCGGGCGATGCTCTTCAATTGTTTACATCATCTATCGTCGATAACGAAGAAGGCAAAGATTTACCAGATTATGGTAACATGTCTTTAACCCTTTTAGAAGGAACGGATGCTTGGGCATCACCAACAGCGCCAAGAGATATAAAATACAATTTAGCAGAAGTAGATAAATCAAACAAAAATTTCGCCGAAGTAAAATTAGGAAATAAATTAACAGGTGTTATCGGGAAAGAAGTCGAATTAAATGCAGGAGAAAGTAAAACATTAACCTTTGTGCTGTCTTGGTACTTTCCAAATGTGCATCGTAAAGAAAGTGGTTTTCATCCTCTAAAAAATAAACAGAATTTAAGGAATTATTATAGTAAAAAATTTACATCATCTGCAGATGTTGCAAACAAAATTGTAGCAAATACAACCAAATATTTAGAAACGACCAAATTATGGAATAAAATATGGTATAATTCGTCTTTACCTACGTGGTTTTTAGATAGAACATTTATAAATACAAGTATTTTGGCAACAACATCCTGTTATCGTTTGGACGATTTAACAGATAATCCAGACAATGAAAATCGTTTTTATACGATGGAAGGTGTATATTTAGGAGAAGGAACATGTACACATGTGTTTCATTACGAACAAGCATTGGGCAGGGTGTTTCCAAGTTTGGCAAGACAATTAAGAACACAAATAGATTATGGTTTGTCTTTTAAAGAAAATGGTATTATTGGTTATAGAGGAGAATTTAGTGGTTTGGGAAGACAGTTCAATCAAAAAGCGAGTGGCTATGCTGTAGATGGGCAAGCAGGAACCATTTTAAGAGCCTATAGAGAACACACCACTTCTTCCGATAAAAATTTTTTAAAAACATACTGGCCAAAAATTAAGAAAAGTGTGGAATATATGATTGCTCATGATGCAGAAAAATCAGTAAAACCAGACGGTGTTTTAGAAGGTATTCAATACAATACCTTAGATAAAGAATGGTATGGTAAAAACACATGGCATAGTAGCTTGTACAATGCTGCCCTACAAGCAGGTGCTGCTATGGCAATAGAAATAGGAGACAAAAAGTTTGCTAAAAAATGTACAACAATTGCCAAATTTGGGAAAAAAAATATGACAGACCAACTATTTGATGGCGAGTATTTTATAAATATTCCAGATTCTGATAATACTGAGAACCCAAATACAAATATTGGTTGTCATATCGATCAAGTATTAGGGCAATCTTGGGCAATTCAAGTAGGATTACCACGAGTATTACCAAAAAAAGAAACCATTAGTGCTTTAAAATCTATTTATAAATATAATTACCAAAAGGATGTTGGAAAGTATTTAGACACATCAACTATCAAAAACTTTCGTTTTTATGCCTTGCCAGGGGAAGCAGGTACTATTATGTGTACGTTTCCTAAAGGTGGGGCATTAGCATCTAAAGGTACAAAAGCTGCTGAATGGGATAATTTAGTAGTGGGGTATTTTAGTGAATGTATGACTGGCTTTACCTATCAAGCAGCTGGGCATATGATTGCAGAAGGACTGGTAGATGAGGGAATGACGATGATCAAAGCTATACATGATCGTTATCAGCCTCAAAAAAGAAATCCTTATAACGAGATTGAATATGGTAATCATTATACCAGAGCAATGTCTAGCTATGGTGCTTTTATCGCAGCTTCTGGTTTTACTTTAAATGAGCCGAATGGAAAAATTGGTTTTTCACCAAAAATTAACCCAGAAGCTTTTAAATCGGCATTTATTACAGGAAATAGTTGGGGAACCTTCAGCCAAAAAATTGAAAAAAATAGCGTGGAAGCTAGTTTAGAAATAGCTTATGGCCAATTAAAATTACAAAATATTAGTTTGGACCAATTGCCATCGTCTAAAAATTTTAATGTAATGCTTAACGGAAAAAAGATAAAAGCCAAATTAAAGAAAAAAGAGAACAGAATTATCCTATCTTTTAAAGAAATATTACTTTCAAAAGATGATATAATAAAGATTGAAATAAATTAAATTTGTTTTATCTATTAGTTAATAAACAAAAGACCAGGTTAATAAAAAAATAAATGTAGAATAAATTACGAGAATGTAAAAGAATAAAATCGAAATTAAATGTGTAGCTTTTAAATTTATTATGTAATTGCATTTTTTCGAATACCTGTAAAATAACAATTTTAAAAACAATATAATTTTAAAAAAAATGAAGAATCTTATCAATTTTAACATGAAATCT
This sequence comes from Polaribacter cellanae, assembly GCF_017569185.1. NCBI lineage: Bacteria > Pseudomonadati > Bacteroidota > Flavobacteriia > Flavobacteriales > Flavobacteriaceae > Polaribacter > Polaribacter cellanae. The sequence goes on from NZ_CP071869.1 coordinate 1,145,815, forward strand.
ATTGTGCGAAAAAGTTTAAATTTTTTGTTTGTCTTTTTTTGTTTGAATGCTCAGGCAGAAATATGGTTGCCCTCTATTCTATCAGATAATATGGTATTGCAACAAAAATCCGAAGCCACTATTTGGGGATGGACTACAGTGCCTAATGAAGAAATTGTTGTAACAGGATCTTGGAATAACAAAAGTATAGCTGTAAAAGCATATCAAGGTATTTGGTCTTTAAAATTACCAACACCTATTGCTGGTGGGCCTTATAAAATAACTATTAAAGGGCATGAAAAACACGTGCTTAAAAATGTGTTAATTGGCGAAGTTTGGTTATGTTCAGGACAATCTAATATGGAATGGACACCAAGTAATGGTATAGACAATGCAGCAGAAGAAATTAAAAATTCAACTTATTCTAATATCAGGTTTTTTACGGTTCCTAAGCATACATCAAATTATCCTCAAGATAATTCTTATGGAGAGTGGAAGGAAAGCTCACCTGAGACGATGAAAAATTTTAGTGCTATAGGATATTTTTTTGGAAGAAAATTACACAAAAAACTTGGCATTCCTATTGGGCTGATTAATTCAAGTTGGGGAGGTACAAACATAGAAGTTTGGATTCCTAAAGATGTAATAAAACAAGCGCCAGCTTTAATTAAGAGTATGGAAAAAGTCTCTGAACAAAGTTGGTGGCCTCATTACGAAGGAGTTGCATATAACGCTATGATTTACCCCTTAAAAAACTTTAACATAGCTGGTACTATTTGGTATCAAGGAGAATCTAATAGAACAAATGCAGCATACTATCATCAAGCTTTTTCGATGATGATAAATTCATGGAGAGACGATTGGAAAAAAGATTTTCCATTTTATTTTGCTGAAATAGCTCCTTTCAATTATAATTCTAAAACGAATATAGAGGCTGCTTTGATTCGTGAAGCGCAATTAAAAACGATGCAGACAGTTAAAAATACAGGAATGGTGGTTACCAATGATATTGGTAATCTAAAAAATATTCATCCATCTAACAAGCAAGAAGTAGGAAGACGTTTAGCCTTATGGGCAATGGCAAAAACTTATGGAGTAAAAAATATTGGTTTTAGTAGCCCTATTTTTAAATCGTTAAAAATAGAAAATAAAAAAGCAATAATAACTTTCGATTTTGTTGGAGAAGGTTTAAAATTGAAAGGAAAAGAGGCAAAAGAATTTTTTATTGCTGGAGAAGATCGAAAATTTTACCCTGCAAAAGCAAAAATAAAAGGAGATAAGGTTGAGTTGAGATCAAATAAAGTAAAAAAGCCTGTAGCAGTACGTTTTGCTTTTACGGAAACAGCACAACCAAACTTGTATAACAGTTATGGACTACCAGCAGCTGCATTTAGAACAGATAATTGGAAAGAGTAATTCACTCATTTTCTCTTATAGTAAATTTAAATAATAACTGGTTTTATATTATAAATTTTAGCCACCCCCCCGTTTTTTTTAATTGAATTTTAAATTTAGTTGTCCGCTAATTATTTTATCCATTAATTATTGGAACAATTTGTACTAATAATAGATTTCCCTTCTAAATTCCAACTACTTTTAATTGGAATACATAAATGATTTAGAGCTGTAACTGCCACATCTACTGTTCTTGGGGTATTGTTAAAATTACTTACTGTTTCTACTGTACTAGTTCTTGCGTTATTCCATACACCATTTGTTATTATTCCATTATGTTTATTACTGCTAAAATCATTAAGTGTAGTACCAGTCCCTTTTGTTAGTTTCCAGTGCCCTAATAGGTTTGTATACTTGGGATGAGAATTATCCAACACCTTACATTTCCAATTGTTAATATCAGTATCACTAAGTATTGATCTGAACACTCTAACTTCAGATAAATAGCCATTATAATAATAATTTAAATTACCATCGGCTCCCATAGTAAATGGAAGATTATTATTAATATTGCCAATTGTAGCCATAGACGTGCTATTTTTTAAAACACCATCTATATAAACCTTTAGCAAGCCATCTCTATCGAATGTAGCACTAACTGTATGCCATTGGTTGTCTGTAATTTCACCAGCTTCCACATCAATTCTATTAGCACCATCACCAACATTAACTTTAAAACTATTTGTATTGGGTTTGAATGAGAAAATGTATCCTGGCTGTACTCCACTACTCCAGTTTTTTTTAGCGAGAACACTAACGTCTTGTGGAGATTTGGAACGAATTCTACATTCTATTGAAAAGTCTTGATTTTCTCCGAAATTAAAATTATCATTATTCGAAATTTTCACTACTGTGTTATCAAATTTTAGCTCATACTTACTATTTAAACAATTGCTAACAGGTGGAATAGTTACCTGAGAAGTTGTTTTTTTTATTTCTTTGTTTGGAATATTATCTCCACTTGCTATAACAAATATGGTTCTTTCTTCTTCGGACGGACCTCCATGCGTAGTTCCCAAACCACCATGATCGGTGCTAACCAAAATAAGCCAATTCTCATTATTATAGGTTTTACGAGCCTTTAAAGCATCTAACATCCCTCCTATTTGTGTATCAACTGTTTCAATAGCATTTATGTAGTTGGGGTTTTGGGGACTGAACCCAGTTCTATGACCTGTAATATCTACATTAGAAAGCTGCACAAATAATGCAGTAGGGTTATTATTTAGCAACTCATTAGCTACTTTGTTTTTAACATCTGCATCTGAGTTAGCGTTAGTAAACACATCTGCCGCTAATGAAGCCATATTTTTATTTATAGGTTTCCATTCTACAATAGAAACTGTTCTACTTTTAGGACTTGCTTCTTTAATATATTTAAAAAAATGCGGGTATTTAGAAAACTGAGCACCTTTGTAAGAATTGTTTACAACACCATGTTTATTTTGCCAAACTCCACTTAACATAGATGTCCAGCCAGGTCCACTACTTGTCGTATATAAACATCTGGCATCTAAAGAATATGTTCCATTTTCCATTAAAGCATCTAAGTTTGGTGTTTTAGCTTCCATCATAGCATCTGGTCTGCAACCATCAATTCCAATAAGCAATACTTTATTTACAATTTTATTTGTAGGAAGGCTTTCTTTTTCTTGACTTGAATTACTACAGCTATTAAACAATAATGGAAATAACAAAATTATTGAAAGGCAAAATTTATCGAATTTAAAAGTCATAATTCTATATCTATATAAATTAAATTTGTAAAACTATTATAATGTATAAAAAAAATATCCAATCTCATGTAAACATAAAATTGGATATTAAAATTAACTCAAACTATTATTTATTATTTTAATGGTTGACCTACTGGTGGTAAGTCTTCGGTTATCCAGTTGTTATCGAACGTAACATCGAACAGCATAACCTCTGTTACTTTTATGGGTGCATCTTCATTATTTCCATTATCGGCAAACAATAGGAATTTAGATAAATCTAAAGAATGGATACCATCAGCTCCAGGAGAACCTCCTAAAATTTTACCTCCATCTATATAGGCTCTATAATCACCATCTCCAACTGTAATAACTACTCGATGCCAAGTATCTTCAGTTATCGAACCTCCACCTGAAGTTCCAATACCATTACCCCAAAGCCCTCCTGCAGGACTAATATAAGTAGATCCATCGGAACTATTATCTGTCAACGTTTGTAACAAATTTGAGTAAGTACCAAAAGATGATGCAGGCAGGCTAACATCTAAAATTATAGTGTAGTTATTTACCTTATCACCACCCGAGGCCGGCAATCCGTGATTAACCTCTAAATAACCTCCAAATGAGGTTAAAGCTGCACCATCACTTGCTGACATCCCTGAGACAGCAGAAACACCGTTGTTACCACCTAAAGTCAAATCATTTCCAAGCGTAGCTTTTAAGAAATTACTGGCATCGTCAAACTTCCAGTGTCCTTTCAAAATATCAACTGCAGGAGGTAATGGCAATATCGAAACAACTTTAAACAATGTACTTCCTATGGAGCCATCATTATACACAATGTTAAACTTTAAAGCTTTGGTTTTACCTTCTTTAATTTTTAACTCATCCAATGAAGTACTTATTGATACTTTAAATTTGCTATCCACTGGTTGTGCTTCTGTAATGGTCAATAGCGTAGATCCATCTGAACCATCGATAACCGATACCTTACTAATTTGCTTAGAAGTTAGTAAATTAAGAACCACAGGTGTTGCCCCCTTAAAACGTTCTTCTTCATTGGGGTCGTACTTAAGTTCCGCTAGTTCGTCTGCGGTATAAGGTTGCCCTGTTTTAGGGTTTGGATTGTCCCATGAAAGTTCGAAGTTTTCTAAATACCTATCGTCTGCCCAACCATCTCCTTTATCTATACAACTCATTACTAATACTAAAGTAAGGCAGGTAAATAAAAATGTTGAAAAGTTTTGTTTTTTTGAAATATTTTTCATCCTGAAATATTTTAATTTTTGTTAGTCTTTTAGTTCCCAAATAAGGAAATCGACATCATCAGATTCTTCACCAAATTGGCTTACTAATGCTGCCTTGTAATTTACTTCGTTATTAGAAAGTTCAGAGCTAGGATAAGACCAACGCACTGGATATCCAGGGTCTTGATCACCAATATTAAAACTAGAGAATGGTAAGTTTGGTATACCAGTTCTTCTAAAGTTAAAAAATGCTTCTGTACCCGAATTTTCTGCAAAAGCCAAATACTTTTGTTCTAATATTCTATTTAACCCGATAGTTCCTGCGACATAACTAGAATTAACATTCGTTAAGTACGCTGTAATTTTGCTGCTGTCGACTCCATACCATTCCATAGAAGCAGTTATTGCATTATCATAATGTGTTTTAGCATTTTCAGATATCCATCCTCTATGAGCAGCTTCTGCTATTGTAAATTCTTGTTCCCAGTAACTTAAAAGAACTCCTGGTTGTCCTACAAAATTCCAATATTTTTCGTCATTAGGTTTGCTAAATTTTCCATTTAAATTTCCTGTAACGTTATCTGCAGGATTAGCTGTAGCATCTGCGCCACTGTAAGAATCGAAATTTGCTGTTACTGCCACCAAATCTGGGTTTGCATCTACAGCCTCTTGTGTTGGATCTGCAACTGAAAACAAACGAGGATCCTGATAGCTTTTAAGCATATCTATATAATACTTAGCATAGTTTATAGAAGGTTTCGATACAGCACTATTTGGATTATAAGATTGTCTAAAACCATCTTCGTTTTTATATTCGAACTGGGCATTGTCTGCTAAACTAGTTAAAATAGGATATGTAGAAGGGTTGTTAATAATAGCATTAAAACGACTTTTTACATTTACATCTGCATCGTTTGCTTTTTTATGCAACGAAATTAGAATTCTTAAGGTATAAGAATTTATTAGTTTTTGCCATTTTTTTAAATTACCCTTAAAATAAAGGTCGCCATCAAGAAGAAAACCTGGGTTTGCACTTATAAATTCTCCTAGTTCTTTGTTCGCTTCATCTAACCAATTTAAACTTTGTATATATACCGATTTCGAAGTATCGTATTTTGGTCTTGGTATTTCAGCTCCTTTATTTGCTTCTGTTAAAGGCACATCTCCCATACGTCTTGTCATTTCAATAAAGCTTCTAGCTTTAAAAAACTTACCTAAAATTTTATATACAGGTGCATTCGAAGCCTCTGCTTCCTCGTTCATTTTATCGATATTACGGATGGTTCCATAATTAAAACCACCTCCAAAACCACCTCTAAAATTAACTTTAGAAGTTCCATCTGTAGGAATATATATGTGGTATTGCATTCTAGAATACCCTCCAGTAAATGATGATGATACACGTGGCGTTAGGTTCGTAAATATTAAACTCGGAGGAACTGCATTGGGGCTGTTCGGATTTTCCCTTAAGTCTTCATAATCTAAACAACTATTAAATGTTCCTACCAAAATCAAGAATAGAGCCGATTTTATTATTATATTTTTCATTATAACTTTTTTTAAAATTGTAAATTAATATTAAATCCATACGACCTTTGCGAAGGTAGTTGTAAATCGGTATCACCACCAGATACAGTATAGGTGTCTAAATCGTTAAAAGTATCGTCTTTTGTCCAGTAAAATAAATTTCTACCTATTAAAGATACTGAGGCTGAGTTTAAAAATGTTTTTTCTAACGTTTTCTTAGGAATATTATAAGTTAAAGTAACCTCTCTTAATTTAACAAAAGTTTTTTCTATAATATTACTTCTCCAATCTCCCTTGTAATTAGATGCCCATTGTGGGTAAGATACTTTAGCTGTACTTGGTTCGTAAACACGAGTATCTGTTAATACTGCACCTTCTGCGTCGTAGGTTACTTCTCCTGAAACAACAGAAACTCCTGGTATTTGCATTGTTCTAGCATCGCCACCAGTAGCAAAAGCAATATTAGAAAGTTCTCTTTCTGGATGTATGGCATCTGTATGCGAACCAGATCTCCATAAATCACGATTATATCTATCGAAAGTTACACCACCAAAACGACCATCTATTAAAAAGCTAAGCGATACATCTTTATACTGTATAGTATTGTTAATACTTGCTGTAAAATCTGGAAGCGTATTACCAAGATCTATTGCAGGTCTTCCTACTGGTAAACCATTGGCACCAATAATTAATTGTCCATCTGGCGATCTATCCCATACACCATACCAATAATGGTTTAGTTCTTCACCTACATAAGTTCTACCTTCCCTATCTGGCACTGTACCATCTTCTAAAGGAGGTAAAGAAATTAGGTAGTTTTTATAGGTAGCAAAATTAAAAATTGTCGTCCAATTTAAGTTTTCAGATCTAATAGGTGAACCTGTTATAGAAAAATCTATACCTCTTCTTTCTGTTTCTCTACCATTTTCCCTAACACCACTCCAACCAGATGCAGATGAAAAAGATTGCGTAAAAATTTGTGGTCCATAACGATTTCTATAGTAAGAGAAATCAATACCCAATCTACCACTAAACATTCTTGTTTCGAAACCATATTCGTAAGTATTGGTATAAGAAGGTTTTAAATTGGGGTTTTCTAAAAGCCCTGGGTAACCAGCGGTTGGTAAGTTTCTATACCTACCTGTACCATATTGGTTTTGCCAACCATAAACCCCACCAAATTGATCAGATCCAACTTGAGAAACTGCTGCTCTTACTTTAAAAAAGTTTACAAACTCTGGTAAATCGAACATCTCACTTATAATAAGACTGGAATATAAGGATGGATAGAAAAATGTATCACCAGCAGAAGGGAGAGTAGATGTTTTATCTACACGACCTGTTGCACCAACAAAAAGTTTGTCCTTGTATGCAAAATCTAAAGTATAGTAACCACTATAAACACCTTTTTGCTCTTTGTAACTAGATGGTTGTATATTATCTACTGAATTTTGTAACGTAAAAATTTCTGGAACAATCAATTGACCAGTAGTTCCACTTTCTGAATGGGTTTTAAAATAACGTTGATTTACTCCTAAAGTAGCAGATACATTTAAATCGTCATTTAAAAAATCGTTGTTATAAGAGATTAAAAAGTCTGTGTTATTTTCAAAAAATCTTTTATTTGAATATCTAAAACGACCTCCTCTGTCAGAAATACTATAAGTGTAAATGTCTTTACTAATTTTTTCGTTATCTGTTTGAGTATATGCATTTAATGTAGATCTTACATAAGCACTTAAATGATCGCTAAACTTATAGGTAAACTTTAAATACGAAATTAAATCGTTTTTAGTCCAAGGTCTTTTATAAGCATAAGCCAATGCATAAGGATTGTTAAAACGCCAGTGTTCTACATAATTTTGACGAATTCCCTCTTTTCCTTTTTCCCAATATTGTTTAAAGTTTCGAATATCGAAATGAGCTCCACCCCAAATAGCTAAATTATAAATAGGCGATTGAGGTGCATAACCTCCTCTAATTCTATTGTCGGAAAACTGGTAGTTGTATTGAATTGAGCCATCTACAGTAAATTTATCGGATAAATTTAAACTACCTCTTAATCTTGTTGTATTAATATCCAAGCGTTGTCCTGGTGTAGATGCTTTTGAGTGCTTAAAGGTATTGGAAACTACAAACGAACCAACATCTGAATTTGCTTGTACAGTAACGTTATGTGAAGTTACCAAACCAACTTCCATAAAGTTTTTTAAATTATTAGGTCCTCTAGAAACCCATGGAGTTGGTTTACGAAAGCCTGTATTAGGGTCTATAGGAGAATCGTATTGAACGATTAATCTACCATCAAATTTAGGGCCCCATATAGAATAATCGAAATCGTTTATTCCACCACCCTTGGTTAGCCCATCACCACCTGCAAAACCACCACCAAATCTATACACTCCATTATTCCCTGGACCATATTGAGTTTGAATGCCTGGAACCCTTATAAAGCTCCCTTGAAATAAAGTGGAAGAGTTATAAGAAATTACCACACCTTTTTTTGCATTTTTTCCAGATTTTAAGGTCAATTGAATAGCTCCATTTCTTCCTGGAGAACCATACAATGCAGAGGCTGCACCAGATTTTAAAACGGTAATACTTTCCACATCGTCGGACGATAAATTCCAAATATCAGAATTTGTTTGTGGCACTCCATCTACAACCATTAAAGGTCTACTACCTCTAAGATAAAATTTTGGGTCTGAAAAGAAATCACTCGAGTTATTTGTAACAATAAGCCCTGCAACTTTTCCTGTTAAAGATTCTACAATGTTGGGGGTAACTGCTTTTTGTATAGCAGCACCTTTTACCTCTTGAACTGCATAACCAACACGTTTTTTCTCTTTTTTAATACCTAAGGCTGTTACCACAATCTCTTCTAGACTATTTGTATCTTCCTCTAATACTACATTAATTGTTGTTTGGTTTGTTACAGTAATTGTTTTCTCTCTCATACCAAGGTAAGAAAACACCAATTTATCACCATTATTTACACTAATGGTATATTTTCCATCAAAATCTGTTTGTGTACCTTTACTAGTACCTTTAACTAGTATATTTACTCCAAGTAATGGGTTGCCTTGAGTATCTTTAACAATTCCCTTAATTTCTTTTTGTTGGGTTGTTATTTTTTCAAAATCTAAAGAAGGTAAATTATCTAAACCATATAAGTTTGTTTGTGCAAAGGTTAAAAGACCTAAAAGCACAAACGCCGTCAAATTCACCTTTATTCCAAAGGAATCATTAAATTGATACTTAATTTTTTTATTTTTTTTCATACTCTCAAATTGTATAATAAGTTTGTTTAAGGTTAGTTCTAAATATTTCACTAAAAAAATAGTTTAAAATTTGCTTTGTTTAAAAAGCTTTATGGAATTTTACAGTTTATCACTTCATAAGTTTTTTAAGTTAGGTTCGTAGTTAATTAAGTTATTTTTTTTTTAAAGCTTTATTGATTAACCTTTAAAATATCTGATTTTATGATTTTAAATTTAAAATAGTATTTATTTAAAATTTTACTTATAGTACAATAATTATAGCAAATGTAAAAAAATAATTGAATAATTCTACTATTTGTAAAATAATTTTATTATTATCCAAAAATTAAATCAAAAAAAAATGTTAAATAGTTAGTTGAAATTTAAACTAACATTTCACAAATAAAGGCTATAGGTTTTAACCCTAAAGTAATTTACAACCTAAGTTTTTTTTTCAATAGACTTTCTATATTTTTTAAAATAGCTTGTGTTAAGCTTGTATTGTAAGGAAATATTACAGATTATTGAAAATATTTCTTTTTTAGTTAGCATCTGCGATTAAAATATAATTACTGGCTTATTTGATTTTATTTTTATAGTTAAATTTGTGGGGTTTAAGGTACCTAATACTTAAAAAAATAGCATACAAATACAAAAATAATTATATTATAAGTAAAATTATTTTACATTTGTGAAAACTTTAATCAAATAAATAATCAATATATTAGTATGAAAATCAATAACAGAAATTATCCTAATCAGAATAAAACAATCATTGGAATATGTATGGACGGAACCTCCTACCCATATTATGAAGCCGCTAAAGATGTAATGCCTAATTTACAACGCTTTATAAAAGAAGGTTCTTTTGGTATGGTAAAAAGTGTTATTCCGTCATTTACAAACCCAAATAACATGGCAATTACTACTGGTGTTCCGCCAGCTATAAATGGTATTTGTGGTAACTTTTACTGGGATACAGAGCTTCAAAAAGAAGTAATGATGAGCGATCCAAAATATTTAAAAGTTCCCACTATTTTATCTGAAAAAAGCAAAAACGGAAACAAAGTTGCTGTAGTTACCGCCAAAGAAAAATTAAGACGTATGCTTTCTCATAATTTAGAAGGTATTTGCTTCTCTGCAGAATTTGCTAACGAAGCTACTTTAGAAGGTAATGGCATTGAAAATGTAGAAGCTGACTTAATGGGCAAAGAAAGACCTGGTATTTACGACCCTTATATTTCGGTATATTGTATTGAAGCTGGTGCAAAATTATTAAAACGCGACCATTATGATGTTATGTATTTAACAACTACAGATTTTGTTCAGCATAAATATGCTCCTGGAGACCCAGAAGCAAACGATTTTTTATCTAAGATAGACTATTGGTTTGGAGAATTAGACAAATTAGGTGCTATTATTGGTATTACTGCAGATCATGGAATGGAAGCAAAAACCAATGCAGATGGCACTCCAAAAGTACAGTTCATCGAAAAGTTATTAAACGAACAAAATATTCCTACACGTGTAATTTTACCTATTACAGACCCTTACGTAGTGCATCATGGAGCTCTTGGTGGGTATGGAACCTTGTATTTAGAAGACAAAACTCAATTAGAAGCCGCTAAAACTTATTTACTAGGTTTAGATGGTATTGAAAAAGTATTAACAAATGCTGAAGCTGTTGTAGCTTACGAATTACCTGCCGACAGAATTGGAGATTTAGTAGTTCTCTCAGATGCATCTACAACTATTGGAAGAACTCCAGATTGGCACGACCTAGATAAGGTAAAAGAAGGGTTGCGTTCGCACGGAGGTGAGCATTGCCAAGAAGTTCCTATGATTTTTAATAAAAAACTAAATGCAGAGTATGCTAAAAAATTAGCTTCTGGTAAAAGTAGAAATTTCGATTTGTTCCATTTCTTAAGTAATGGATTTTAATAGATAAATTTTAAATAATATGATTGAATTTGGAAGTATAATCAACGGAAAACAAGAAAAAAGTAATGAGTGGATAGAAGTTTTTAACCCGTTTACTAAGAAAAAAGTAGGACGTGTTTCTTCAATATCTACAGAACGCTTAGACGAAGTTTTAAGAGAAACAAAAAACACTAAAATTACACTTACACGTTACGAACGTTACGAAATTTTAAACAAAATAGCAGACGAGTTAGAAAATCGTGTAGACGAAGTAAGCCAAATGATTACAGACGAAACAGGGCTTTGTTTAAAAGATACTCGCTATGAAGCAAGTCGCGTTTCTGATGTATTGCGCTTCTCTGCTATGAAAGCGTTAGATGATGATTCTCAAGTTTTTCCGTGTGATGTTTCCAAAAACGGAAAACCAAGACGTATTTATACAACACGTGTTCCCTTAGGGTTAATTAGTGCAATTACTCCTTTTAATCATCCCATGAATCAAGTAGTACATAAAATTGCACCAGCAATTGCTACTAATAATACAGTTGTTTTAAAACCATCAGAAAGAACACCACTTTCCGCTTATTATTTTACACAATTGGCTTTAGACTGTGGTTTGCCCCCAAATATGTTAAATTGCATCAATGGTAAAGACATTCAGGCAACTTCAGAAATGATGACTGTGCACCCAGACATTAGTATGGTTTCTTTTACAGGCGGAAGTGAAATTGGTAAAATTATCGCATCAAAAATAGGTTATAAAAAGATAATTTTAGAATTAGGTGGTAGTTCTGCTCTTTTAATTTTGAAAGATGCAGATATAGATGAAGCTGTAGAAGTTACTATGAATGGTACTTTTAAAAACTCAGCACAACGTTGTACTGCCGTTAGAAGAATTTTGGTTCATAATAGTATTGCAGACGAGTATGCTACTAAACTTGCCGATAAAGTAAGAGCTATAAAATATGGCAACCCATATGATGCAAATAACGATATGGGCACTGTAATTACAGAAGAAGCAGCTGCAGAAATGGAACGTCGTGTAAAAAAAGCAATTGAAAACGGTGCAATTTGCCTTGCAGGAAATAAGCGCGAAGGAGCTTTATTTGCTCCAACCGTTTTAGATCATATTAAAAACAGTCATGAAGTTGTGGCTAAAGAAACTTTTGGTCCTGTGGCTCCAATTATTAGATTCGAAACTTTAGATGAAGCAATTGATATAGCCAACGATACTCCTTACGGATTGTCTGGTGGTGTGGTTAGTAATCACTGGCCATCTATACAACGTGTAATTACAGAGTTAGATACAGGTACTGTAAACGTAAATGAAGCTCCTAGTTATAGGTTGGAATGGACACCTTTTGGAGGTGTTAAAGACTCCGGACTTGGATATAAAGAAGGTGTTATAGAAGCAATGAAAGGCTACACGTATGTAAAAACATACTCTCTACCTTGGGATATTGCTTAATCAAAAAAATATAATGGAAGTTACGAGAAACATATTATTAAACCTCAGGCCCCAGCTACCTTTATAAATTCTATAAAATTGGTATAAGTAGCAAAAAATATTTGCCCAAGAGAAAAAGAATCTGTTTATATTGTAAAATTTTGTATTGCAGAAATTAAAAGTAAATAATTACGACACTTTTAGAATTTCTAACTTTAACATAGCAGATTACAAAGACACACAATTTTTCTTAAATGCTTTAAAAACGTATCTTGGTCAAATAAATTATGTATTAAATGGAAGATGTACTTATAAACTTAGGAAAAGAATTAAAAAGAATTAGGTTAAGTAAGGGGTTAAACCTTAAAGAAGTTGCTAAAATGAGTGATGTTAGTATAGGACTTATCTCTAAAATTGAAAATTTTAGAACAACTCCTTCTCTTCCTGTTCTTTTAAAAATAATGCAATCTTTAGATATAAATTTATCAGAGTTAAACTTATCTACTTCAAAAGTAGACAAGTACATTCTTATTAAAAAAGGTGAAGGTGAAATTGAAGAACGGGATGATTCGAAAGGTTTAGAATATACTTTTCTATTTTCCCACGCTATCCCCACGAGTAATCTAAGAACTTATATCATTAAAATAAAAGAAGGTATTTACAGAAAACCCGTTGCTGGCGATACTTATGAAATTGCTTATGTACTTCAAGGTAAATTAGATTATATACTTGATAAAGAAATTATAACTTTAAATGAGGGTGATATTTTATTTTATGATGGCATATTTCCATTAGGCTGGAATACAAAATATGCTACCAATGCCACCCTACTTAAAATGTATTTGATTAAAAAACAATGAAAGAATTTTCAAAAGTTCAAAATTACTGGAGAAAGCGAATTTTTGCCCTAACATGGCTTGCCTATGCAGGCTTTTATTTTGGACGTAAAAACCTATCGGTTACTTGGAGTTCAATGGAAGCCGATTTAGGCTTAAACAACACAGATTATGCAACCATTATATTTATTTACAGTTTAGTATATACTATAGGCCAATTTTTAAATGGTTATTTATCCGATACTTTTGGCCCACGTAAAATTGTTAGTATAGGTTTATTTCTTGCAGCTATTGCAAACTTTTTTTTAGGAATGTCTTTTTCTGCAGGAATCTTAATTTTTCTAATTGCTGTAAACGGATATGGACAATCGACTGGATGGAGCGGCTTGGTTAAAAATATGACTCCATGGTATAAAACTAACGAAAGAGGTATTGTTATGTCATGGTGGTCTACATGCTATGTAACTGGAGGGTTTTTGGCTACTGTTTTTGCAACTTATGTTGCCTTTGATATGGATTTTATGTCAGAAATAGGATGGAAAAGAGGATTTTTTTTCCCATCTATCATACTTTTAATCTTGGCATTTCTTTATTTACTTTTTACCAGAAATAATCCTGAGGATGTTAATATTCCTCCTATTATAGAAGATAAATATCAATTCCAATCCGAAGCAACCAAAAAATCTGAAAATATTAAAATACTAAAAATCATTTTAAAAAACAAAGCACTTTGGATTTATTCAAGTTGTTATATGATTCTTAAAATGACACGTTATGCCTTTTTATTTTGGCTTCCCATTTATCTCGAAAAATCTTTAAATTACGACGTAAACGATGCAGGGTACATTTCATCTGTTTATGAATTAATTGGCTTTTTCGGAGTTATACTTGCGGGTTATGCTTCAGATAAATTTTTTAATTCGAAACGGTTTAGCACTGTTACCATTATGATGGTTGGTTTAGCGTTGGTTTGCTTAATTCATCCATACATGGCAACATTTGGTAAAATTGGTGTAATTATAAGTATTGCCTTAATTGGTATAGCAACCTATGGTCCAGATTCATTAATTTGCACAGCAGGCGCTATGGATGTTGGTGGTAAAAAAGGTGCAGGAATGGCTGCAGGAATTATTAATGGTGTTGGGTCTGTAGGGCAAATGTTTTCGGGGTTTATTGTGGTTGCCGTTAACGAAGCTTATGGTTGGAATAATTTGTTTTATTTCTTTGTTATTTTAGCTTTAATAGGTGGTGGGTTATCTGCCTTAAAATGGAACTTTAAAAGTCCAGAAACACACAATTTATAAAAAAAATTATCTTTGAAACACTATAACTAAAATAAATCCTCATAAAACGTTTTTATGGAGAAAATTAGAAGAATTTGGTGCTTGTTTTAACAATTTTAAGTTGATAAAATGGAAAGATTTTAGACATATACTTTATAATTTATCTTACAATATTAAAGAAACAAACAATCTGTCAAAAAAAAAAGATACCATTTTAATTTACCAAACAGTAAAGTTAAAAATCGGGAATCTGAATTGATAAAACCTCTTTAGGAGCAAAAAAAAAACTGGATAGATATAACCACCAAAAATTAATGTAGAATAAAAAAGTACTTTATAAAAAACCTTCAAATAATTTAAAAACTTCTAAAAAATAATGAAAAAATATTTACTACTTATCTTTAGTTTTTCTCTTTTATTGATTTCTTGCAATCAAAAATCAAAAGAAAAAACTTCAAACGAAGAAAACATAATTCAACAAAAACCAAATATTATCATTTTTTATGTAGATGATTTAGGTTATGGCGATTTGAGTAGTTATGGTGCAGTTGGTGTTTCTACGCCAAATGTAGACAAGTTAGCAAAAAATGGAATTAAATATACAGATGCCCATAGTTCTGCAGCAACCTGTACTCCTTCTCGCTATTCTTTGTTAACTGGGCAGTATGCTTTTAGAAATAATGCACATATTTTACCTGGTGATGCTCCATTATTAATCGACACAAAAGAAGCAACATTATCAAAAATGTTAAAAAAAGCAGGTTACAATACAGCTGTTGTTGGTAAATGGCACTTAGGCCTTGGAAATGGAGAAACGAATTGGAATGAAGAAATAAAACCAGGACCATTAGAAATTGGTTTCGACTACAGCTTTTTATTACCTGCAACTGGAGACAGAGTGCCAACTATTTTCGTGGAAAACCACAGAGCCATTAATTTAGAAAAAAACGACCCCATTCAAATTAATTATAAAAAATCTTTCGATGGCGTTCCAACAGGTAGAACTAACCCAGAATTATTAAGATACCCAGCAGATAACCAACATAGTGAAGCAATTGTAAATGGAATTAGTCGAATTGGAAACCAAATTGGAGGTAAATCTGCATTATGGACAGACGAAGATTTCCCTTATATATTTACAGAAAAAGCGAATCAATTTATAGAAAAAAATAAAGAGAATCCCTTCTTTCTATTTTTCTCTTTTCATGATATTCATGTTCCAAGGTTACCCAATAAACAGTTTCAAGGAAAATCTACAATGGGTTTAAGAGGAGATGCAATTGTGCAAATGGATTGGATGACAGGGCAAATTATAAAAAAATTAGAAGAATTAAATATTGATAAAAATACTCTTGTAATTTTTACTAGTGATAATGGGCCTGTTTTAAATGATGGTTATAGCGATAAAGCTGAAGAGTTATTAGGAAACCATAAACCATCTGGACCTTTTAGAGGTGGTAAATACAGTGCTTTTGAAGCTGGCACAAGAGTTCCAATGATTACTTACTGGCCAGGAACTATTAAGCCAGGAGAAAGCAAAGCTTTAATATCTCAGACAGATTATTATACTTCTTTAGCAAACATTGTAAATTATAAAACAACAGCCCAAGAAGCTATTGACAGTAAAAACTTAGAAAAAACACTATTAAATGCAAATACTGAAGGAAGAGAATTATTATTAGAAGAATCCTTTACATTGTCTTTAAGAAAAGGAGATTATAAATACATTGCTCCTTTAAAAAATAGAAAAGCCAGGAAATGGGTTTATGGTAAAAAAATTGAAAGTGGTGCCGCTAACGAACCTCAATTATACGACTTGTCTAAAGATATGGGTGAAGAAGTAAATATTGCCAAAGACAACAAAAAATTAGTTGAAAAAATGCAAGCTAAAATTGATAGTATTGTTGCTATTTCTAAGAAATAACTACAACATAAAAGATGCTATTTCTCATTAATTATCATCTACATTTTTAATGTATACATCGCTAAAAAAGGCAAAACATGTCTTTGGAGCTATTTCCTAAATTAAAGAGATTTCGATGTTTAACCAATTAACTATCAAAACCTTAAGTGTTTTTCTTTAAAAAATAAATGTTATTTCGATGACGCAGGAAGAGGAATCTTACAAATTGTAGTTCTAAATTATAAGACTTCTCCTATCATTCGAAATTAGAACAAACGTAAGACATTGTTTATAAGTGCATTAAAATGAAGTCATATATTATTTCTTAAATCGAACTCACGTTAAACTAATTATTTTATTCTTGAATTTGAAATGTGTTAAGGCACATTCAGAAAATAGGTTATTTTTAAAAATGCAGCTAAAATTGCGGGCAGAATTATTTAAATTCTACCCTCAATTTTTGTTTTAAAGCTGTTTTAAGTGTTCAGTTTCTTAAAAACTTCCCAACAAGACATACCTCTCCCATAAAACTATATTCAATGCTTCAAATTTAGACTACTTGTTGTGCTGTTTTAGCTATTTTTCTTCGGCCAATTTCAAGAGCATTCCCTGTGTGTATTCCAAAGAATATCCATAGAATTTCATTCTTTTTAGTTTTGGCTTTTATTTTTCGTAAGTGATAATATTCTTTATCCTTTCCAAAAGAACCTTCTAATCTTGTAGCTCTTTCTTTTGCGATAATAGCTCTAAGTTGCTTTTTTTCTTTATGATTTTTCGGCTTTTTTCCCTTGGGGATAAAGTCTGTTTCTATGTTCTTAGAACTACAGTGTTTTCTATTTTTATTGGTGGCATAAATTTTATCTGCTCCAGCTATTTTTACTTTTTTTCGAGTTAATCCTTGTGCTTTTTGGACTGTTTGAATAAAACGATTTCCTTCATGAAATGCATTAAAGTTAATATGTTCGATAAAGCTAATTCCATCAATTTGAACTTTGTTAACTTTTGCTCCAAATTCAACAGGTTTTACTTCCTTTCCTCGAACAATAGGACGAATATAATCCTTTTGAATGCTTACAATTCTATCTTTGATTTTTTCTCCTGTATCAAAATGATCTTTTTGTTGTTTGTAAATCCTTTGAATTGTATTTATTCGCTTATAATACAAAGCTATAAACTCAATATTGTGATTTTCTGACAACTCTTTTTCAAAGTTGATAAATTTACTTAACAGATTGAGTAAACCTCGGGTTAATGAAATACGTTTCGACTTGGTTTTTCTTCGCATTTTACTAAATCCTTGATAACGTTTTTTCCACTTGATATATTTACTTCTAATCATTTTAACCCCTAATATAGAGCAGGTTTTACGTAATTGATTGTACAACCAATGAACCGACTCCCAAAGTAATTTTTGGATGCTAGGGTAACGAACTTCACTTTCATAACAAGTAGCATCCATTACAATTTGATTGGGGTTTTCAATTTCGTTTTTCCAAGAGTTGAATAGAATTTTTTCTATGGAATTAATATCGAGTTTCTCTGCTAATTCACAACGTATTTGGCTCACTATTTTATAGTTTGTTAAGCGTTCAAAACCTAGTTCTATATCACAGAAAAATTGATAGTCTAAATTCGAGTTTAGTTGCTCAATCAATTTTCTATCTGAACAATTAGCATAATGTTTTAAAAACATTAAACCTAGTCTTCCTTTAGGACTAAAAAGATAGTTTCTCCCTTTTGATTGTTCAGAAATACCAAAAGAGCTAACTAAATCATTCCAAGGAATTGCAGAGTAGATTTTACCTAAATCTCCCTCTAAAAATCGCGCATAATGAGCATCATAATTCTCGCTGAGGGGAAAAAATTGAAATGCGGTGTTGCATTTCAGAAATTCTTCGTACTTTCATAATTGTCGAAATTAAAACCCCGTTTTTTGCCTATATTGGCCATTTTCGGGGTTTATTATAGCTACAAAATACAACAAATCCCTCGTAAAAACAAGGGATTCGTTGTTTTATGAAAGCGCCTGTTAAAAACCTTTTAAAAAGAAAAAAGAGGCTGTCTTAAAAGCATTATAATTTGTTACTTCGACTGTAATGGAAAAATCTTTTTTTATTGAATTTCAATATTTTAGATTTTTCGAGTTCAGTAAAATAACAGCTAAATCTACTTTTAAGACAGCCTCTTTACTTATAAAATTCTATTCTTTAATATTTAAAGTTGATTAAAGAAATACTAAATATAAATTTAACTACTCTTTATAAACTCCCATATTTGCGTATTTATCCATTCTTTTAGAAACTAAATCTACTTCAGATAAATCTTTTAATTCTTCAAAAGCACTTACAATTTGATCTTGTACCGCCTTAAAAGCTCCTTCTCTATTAGAATGTGCGCCTCCAACTGGTTCTTTTATAATTCCATCAATTAACTTTAACTTTTTCATATCGTTTCCAGTTAATTTTAGAGCCTCTGCAGCCTGTTCTTTAAACTCCCAGCTTCTCCATAAAATAGAAGAACAAGATTCAGGAGAAATAACAGTGTACCAAGTATTCTCCATCATATAAACTCTATCTCCTACTCCAATTCCTAATGCTCCACCAGAAGCTCCTTCACCAATAACAATAGTAATAATAGGAGTTTTTAAACGAGTCATTTCAAAAATATTTCTCGCAATTGCTTCTCCTTGCCCACGTTCTTCTGCTTCTAAACCTGGATAAGCACCTGGTGTATCTAATAAAGTTACTACAGGAATTCCAAATTTTTCCGCCATTTTCATTAAACGCAAGGCTTTTCTATAGCCTTCTGGATTTGCCATTCCAAAATTTCTATATTGGCGAGTTTTGGTATTGTATCCTTTTTGCTGACCAATAAACATGTAAGATTGGTCTCCAATTTTACCCAAACCACCAATCATCGCTTTGTCGTCTTTTACACTTCTGTCTCCATGTAATTCCATAAAAGTATCTCCACAAATCGCTTCTATATAATCTAATGTGTAAGGTCTATTTGGATGTCTAGATAATTGAACCCTTTGCCAAGGTGTTAAATTCTTATATATATCTTTTCTAGCTGTTGCTAGCTTTTTCTCTATTTTTTTACAAGTAGCTGTTACATCTACCTCACTTTCTTCTCCAATAATTTGGCATTTTTGAAGTTGATCTTCTAGCTCTTTTATTGGCATTTCAAAATCTAAATATTCCATTTTGTAGTTATCTGATTTTAGTTATTTGTAAAGACAAACATACTATAAAATTTACTTTTTTAGGCAAAATAGCCTATTTTTTTCTACTTACTTTTTGTTTGAACTTGTCTTTTAAACTCACGCTGTTTTTTATAATTCCGTTTAACAATACTACAAATAAAACAATAAAAGCTCCTAAATAAAAAGTAGGACTCATTTGTTCTTTATCTCCAAAAATAAGTAATGCCAAAATTATCGCGTAAATTGGTTCTAAATTAATGGTAAGCATTACTGTATATGGAGATAAGTGCTTCATTACTTTTACGGAAGCTATAAAAGCATAAGCAGTACAAACACTGCTTAATAACAATAAGTACAGCCAATCCATCGTTGGAATTTGGAAAAACTCAGCAGAGAATCCGTTACTAAAAAGTAGATAAACTGTAATAAAAACAACTCCAAATAAAAGTTGATAAAAAGAAATCGTACTTGCACTATGTTTTTTGATAAACAAACCATTTAAAACTGCAAATAAAGCTCCCAAAAAAGAAGCAATTAGTGCATAGATAATTCCAAGTTTATACGCACTTTCAAAATTAAAAATTACATATAAACCAGCGATTACTAACAATCCTAAAATTATTTCAACAAATTTAATTTTTCTCTTGAAAAAAACGGGCTCAATTAATGATGTAAAAAAAGCACCTGTACTCATCGTTACTAAAGCTACAGAAACATTGGAAACTTTAATTGCTTTAAAAAAGAAAATCCAATGAAGTGCAATAAGAACTCCTGTTAAGAAAAACTTAGCAATGGTTTTTTTTATCAATTTTAAACTTTTTTTTCTTCAACAAAAAATAAAGAAAAATAAAAAAAACTGCCAGTAACATTCGATACCAAACTAAAGGAATTGCATCTATCGTAATTAATGTACCTAAGATGGCTGTAAACCCCCAAATAAAAACAATGAGATGTAAAAGTAAGTAGTCTTTATATCTATTTTCTGGCATTCCAATAAAGATAAATTGCTAGTAAACCAAACATTATATTTGGGATCCAAACGTATATAAAGGAATTTACACCAGCTACAGAACCTAAAACTTCGCCAATTTTCATGAAGAAAATGTATAAAAACATAATTCCAATTCCAATAGCTAAGTTAACCCCTGTACCACCTCTTCTTTTTCGAAAAGCCAGTGCAACTGCAATAATAGTAAGTATATAAGAAGCTATTGGCAAACTGGTTCTTTTGTGGAGTTCTACCAAATAGGCATTTAAGTTTTTTACACCTCTTTTTTTAGACAAATTTATAAATTTAATTAATTCATTTGAAGGCATTTCTTGTGATAAAGCAGATTTATAAATTAAATCTCTTGGTGTAAAATTAAAAACAGTATCTATTTTATTTCCTTTAAAAATACTATCTCTATCTTTATAAATTAGTCTTTTTCTCCAATTCGTTAGAGAAAAAGTAGAATCTTTAGTATTGTAGCGTAAATTATCTGCAGATAATTTTGATTTTAACTTTAAACCATCGTAAGTTTCTGATGTAAAATTATAACCTGAATTTGTTTCTGTATTATAGTTTTTCAAATAAATATATGTACTATCTGTAAGCTGTAAACTAAAATCGGATATGAATTTTAAATCGTTTTTTTCGCGTGTATTACTTAAATATTTTTTTTCAAACCCTTTTCTTACTTTGCTACTGTTAGGTACTACAAAATGATTCATTCCCAAAGAGATAATGGTTACTAAGCTTGCTCCAATAAAATAAGGGTACAAAAACCTTGTAAAGGAAACTTTCGCATTCGTAATGGCAATAATTTCTGTATTATTTGACAGTTTAGAAGTAAATAAAATTACAGCTATAAACAATGCCAAAGGCATAAAGGTATTTGCGTAATATATTATAAAGTTTTTATAATAATCGTTTAAAATTTCTTCTAAGCCCAAGTTTGTATGCTCCAAAAAATTATCTATTTTTTCTGAAACATCAATTGCAATTGCAATGGGTATTAAGATTAATAAGGTAAACAAAAATGTTACCAAATAACGCCTTAATATGTACCAATCTATTATTTTCAAAATTATTGTTGTTGGTTAGTGACTTATAGTTAATGGTTTATGGTTTATGCTAAAAACCAACAACCATAAACTATTAACTATAATCGTTTATCCATTTGTTTTACCATTTTGTCTTTCCACTCTCTAAAATCTCCTGCTAAAATATGTTTTCTTGCTTCTCTTGTTAACCAAACATAAAAACCAAGGTTATGAATCGACGCAATTTGTTTTCCTAACATTTCTTTGGAAGCAAAAAGATGACGTAAATAGGCCTTAGAGTATAAGGTATCTACCCAAGTAATTCCCATTTCGTCTATTGGCGAAAAGTCGTCTTCCCACTTTTTATTTTTTATGTTGATAGAACCATGAGCCGTAAACAACATTCCGTTTCTGGCGTTTCTTGTTGGCATCACACAATCGAACATATCAATTCCCAAAGCAATATTTTCTAAAATATTAATTGGCGTTCCAACACCCATTAAATAACGTGGTTTGTCTTCTGGCAATACTTCACAAACAACTTCCGTCATTGCATATAATTCTTCTGCTGGTTCTCCAACTGAAAGTCCGCCAATTGCATTTGCTTGCTGGCTTGAATTTGCGATATATTCTGCAGATTGCTTTCTTAAATCTTTATACGTACTTCCTTGTACAATTGGCATAAATGTTTGTTCGTAACCATATTTAAAAGGCAGTTTTTCTAGATGTTTTATACATCTATCCAACCATCTATGTGTCATGTGCATAGAACGTTTTGCGTAATTATAATCACAAGGATAAGGTGTACATTCGTCAAAAGCCATAATAATATCTGCACCAATTGTACGTTGAGTTTCCATAACGTTTTCTGGAGTAAAAAAGTGCGTAGAACCATCTATATGACTCTTAAATTTTACGCCTTCTTCGTTAATTTTTCTTCTCCCAGAAAGTGAATATACTTGGTAACCTCCAGAATCTGTAAGAATATTTCTATCCCAATTCATAAACTTGTGCAAACCACCCGCTTTTTCTAAAATATCCATCCCTGGTCTTAAAAAAAGATGATAGGTATTTCCTAAAATAATATCAGGATTTACCTCGTTCTTCAATTCTGTTTGATGCACTCCTTTTACGGTTCCAACAGTTCCCACAGGCATAAAAATTGGAGTTTCAATTTCTCCATGATCTGTAGTAATTGTTCCTGCTCTTGCTTTGCTTTTTGGGTCGGTAATTTTTAAGTCAAATTTCATTGGTGGCAAAGATACTATTATTTAAGAATTGATAAATAAAATGAACTGTTATATAAAACCAAAAGTTAAATTATTGATTTTGCTGACAAATATGCGCGTTAAGGATTGTAGTGGAAATCCTTTTTTATTTTAAAAATAAAAAAGATTGCAACGAAAAGCCTGACCTGAAAGGGAACGCCAAAAAAAAAATTACCAACGTTTCTTTTTAGAAGAACTCGAATTATTTCTCTTGTTTTTCGATGAAGATTTTCTAAAAGAAGCACTTTTTCTATTAAAATCGTTTTTAGAGGGTGCCAATTTTCGCTTTGGTTTTGCTACTTTCGGAGTATTTTTAACTTTGGAGGCTTCTTCGGTTTTAGAGGATGTGGAAATCATTTTATTAATTTCTTTCATCTCCTCTTCCGTTAATTCGCGCCAATCTCCAGATTGTAAATACCCTAACTCAACATTCATAATTCTGGTTCGTTTTAACTTAGTTACTTCGTAACCTAAATACTCGCACATTCTACGAATTTGACGATTTAAGCCTTGTGTTAAAATTATTTTGAAAATTTTATCACTTACTTTTTCCACGAAACATTTCTGGGTAACCGTTCCTAAAATAGGAATTCCATTTCCCATTTTTTCGATAAAATTTGGCGTGATTGATTTGTTTACAGACACAAAATATTCTTTCTCGTGATTGTTTCCTGCTCGTAAAATTTTGTTTACGATATCACCATCGTTTGTTAGAAAAATTAACCCTTCAGAAGGTTTGTCTAATCGCCCAATTGGAAACAATCTTTCTGGATAATTTATGTGTTTTACGATGTTATTTGGTTCTCTATCGTCTGTGGTAGAAACGATTCCTACAGGTTTATTTAATGCAATATAAATGGTAACGTTTTTGGGCGTTACTATGCGTCCATCTAATTTTACAACATCTTTTTTAGCAACTCTATTACCTAACTGCGTAGGTTTTCCATTGATGGTAACTCTGCCTTCTTTAATAAATTTTTCGGCTTCTCTTCGAGAACAAATCCCTGAAGAACTGATGTATTTATTAAGATTGATGGTATTTTGTGAATTAGAATCCAAAATTGTAAAATTTTATGCAAAAATATGGAAACTTTTGCGACGAATTCACGAATTAAAAGATGATTTAAAAAAATGACACAAATTTCACAAATAGCAAGGGGCTTAAAACTGTTGTTGTAATTCTATGGTTCTAAACGTTAAATTAATTCTTGGTGTAAAAACCTTTTTTGTTGGTGGCAATCTATGCAACCAATTGGTTTGTGTAAATTCTCTCATCACTAACAAACTTCCTCTTTCTAAAATAATATCGATTCTCTGTTTGTTTTCTTTGTGTTTGAAAGAAAATTTACGTTCTGCACCTAAAGAAAGTGAAGCAATTGCTCCGTTTTTTTTCAGCATTTTTTCTCCATCTGAATGATATGCCATTCCCTCTTCACCTGAATGATA
This sequence comes from Polaribacter cellanae, assembly GCF_017569185.1. Lineage (NCBI taxonomy): Bacteria > Pseudomonadati > Bacteroidota > Flavobacteriia > Flavobacteriales > Flavobacteriaceae > Polaribacter > Polaribacter cellanae. The sequence continues at coordinate 1,170,331 of NZ_CP071869.1, forward strand.
TAAATTTAACAAGCAAGAATTATACGTTTCTCCACTTTCTTTTTCTACAATTTCTTTTAATTTCAAGAGCTCTTTTGTAAAGAGATTTGCATTCTTTGTAACTCCTGAATATTTGTAAGAAAATTCCGATTCGCCATACCAAGCTACTTTTCTTTTAGTGATTATTTTCTTTCCAAAAATAATGGCCTCGTCGTTTTTCCATTCAATTGTTTCGAAAAGTTTTTGGTAATAAAAATCACACTGACTTTTATCTAAAACAATACCATGATAATTGGTAACGCCATCGAAAGGTAAAATGTTTTTTATTTTTTCTGAAGAGAATAAATCCATTTTATAAAAATACAATTTATCTTTAATTCTGAAAGAAATTTAAAATGAATGTTAGGTAGTAAAGTTCTTAAAAAACGAATCCTATCAATTGCATCCTGCTTTAACTGGATGATAAAAGAAATTCCTCGCAAATGACTTTAGCCAAAACAAAAATTATCCTTGAAAAAAGTTAAAGACAATTCGCCACGAATGCACGAATTCCTAATCTTTAGGATTTAAAAGTTCAAAAAAAAAATACAAATAAAAATCTCTGATTTAATAAATTCGTGTTTTTTCACGTAATACTAAATAATTCGTGTATTCGTGGCGAAAAAAACACCTAAACTCCAAAAGGATTTTCAATAGAATGTGCAGGTTCTGTAAACCATTTTGCACCTTCGCCTGTCATATAAATATGATCTTCTAAACGCACACCAAATTCATTTGGCACACAAATCATAGGCTCGTTACTAAGGGTCATTCCTGAGACTAATTTTGTTTTATTTCCTCTTACAATATATGGATATTCGTGAATATCTAAACCAATTCCATGACCTGTTCTGTGAGGCAAACCAGGTAAATTATAATCTGGACCTAAACCATTTTTCTCTAAAGTTTCTCTTGAAACATCGTCTACAGAACCACAAGTATTACCTAAAATTGAAGCATTAAAAGCCGCTAATTGTGTTTCTTTTTCAATATTCCATATGTTTCGTTGCAAGTCGTTTGCTTTCCCAAAAACATAGGTTCTTGTTATGTCTGAAATATAATCATATAATTGACAACCTGTATCTACCAAAACCATGTCGTTCTTTTCTAATTTCTTAGGATTTTTAACGCCATGAGGAAAAGAAGAATCTACCCCAAAAAGTACGATACAAAAATAAGAACCCGAAGAAACTCCGTATTTTTTATGTGCTTCATGAATAAAATTCTCTACTTCTTTTGTGGTAATTCCCTCTCTTAAAATTCTTGCTGCTGCTTTTTGAACCTCCAAAGTAATATCCATTACATGTTGCATAATTGCAATTTCTGCGTCAGATTTTATCATTCTACATTCAGAAATTAAATCGGTTGCTTTTTCGATATAAAAAGGATGAATTTCTTTATACAGACCATCAACAATTGAAAATGGTGTGGTTTCATCTAACTGAATTTCTCCTTCGTCAATTTCATTTTCATCTAAAACCTGTAAAAATAATTTATATGGGCATTCGTGTTCTTCCCAACAATGAATTGTTCCTTCTATTTCTAAAAAATCTTCGATGGTTCCTTTTTCAAAATTCGGAGCAATATAATGTACTTCTTCATTTTGTAAGATAATCGCGCCCACCATTCGTTCGCTTGCATGCCAATGTGTTCCAGTAAAATACAACAAATTTGTACCCGCATTTACATACACTGCTTGCACGTTATTTGTTTTCATTAAACCAGCTAATTTCTGAATTCTCTTTTTGTATTCTTCTTTTTGAATAGGTTTAACTGTTGTTTTTAAAGGTTGAATTGCTGCCAATTCTGCTTCTATAGTTGAACCTCCAATGCCAAATGTTTTCATAGTTTAAAATTTTCTATCAGGATGAAAAGGACTTAAATTTAAAGATGTTTTTTGGTTAGAAATAACTTCGGAAATTAATTTTCCTGTAGCAGTTCCTAAACTCCAACCCATCATTGCATGTCCTGTTGCAATGGTTAAATTTTCGCATTTCGATGATTTTCCAATATATGGCAATCCATCAGGAGAACATGGTCTTAAACCACATGCTGCCTTTTCCTTTTCGGTTTTTGTAATTTGTAAATTGTTATAATAATTTTGTGCGGCTGTTGCAATTGCTTCAACTCTTGTAGGATTAATTGTATGATTAATACCTGCAATTTCCATAGTTCCTGCAAAACGTGTAAAGCCATCCATAGGTGTTACTGCTACTTTTGCTTCACATAAAATGGCTGGAATGGTAATATTTGTTTCTCTTGCTACATTAATTCGATATCCTTTTCCTGCTTGAACAGGAATATTTAATCCTGTTTTTTTTGCCAAAAAAGAACTCCAACTTCCTGCTGCCAAAACAACCTCATCTGCAACAATACTTTGCTTATCAGTAATTATTTTTGATATTTTATTTGCTGACAAATCTATATCTACCACTTTTTCATTTTTAAAAAAAGTAACGCCATTTTCTTTTAAATAAACAACCATTTCTTTCATAAAATGATTTGGTGTCATATGTGCATCAGAATCATAGTAAACAGCGCCTTTTACATTCAAATTTGCATTAGGTTCTAGTTCTTTTACTTGTGTTGCTGTTAAATTTCTAACTCCTAAACCTTCTTCTACTCCTCTTTTTCCAATTGCCCATTCTTCTTCTCCGACTTTGTCGGTTTTGTAGCACATTAACAAACCTTTTCTTTCGTAATGAAAATCGAAATCTTTAGATGCTTTTAAATCTTCATATAAATCTCTTGCAAATAAATTAATGTCTTTTATCGCTTTAATGGAACGCTCTACTTTTTCTTTTGTGGCAGATTTTTTAAATGCCCAACTCCATTTCAAAAAATCGATATCTAATCTTGGTTTTACATAAAACGGACTCTTAGCATCGAACATCCATTTGATGCCTTTTGTAATAATACCAGGTGTTGCCAAAGAAATAAAATGACTTGGAGTAATGTAACCTGCGTTTACATAAGAGGCTCCAGAATTCATATTAGATTGGTCTATTACTGTAATTTCATGACCATCTTTTAATAAATAGTACGCAGAACAAAGTCCAATAATTCCACCTCCAATAATTACTACTTTTTTACTCATTTTATCACTTTATCTACAGTTATAATTCTAAAGGTATTTGAACTAATTGTAATTTTTATATTAAATTTCTTACTTGTTGCATAGAAACTCTTTCCTTCTTTTTCGTAATTTTCTATGAATGTTTCTTTTAAAACTCTCGCAATAAGATTTTCACTTTCGTTTTTTTTTTAATAAGATTCTGAAACACTGAACTTAATTCAGCACAAGCAAGTTCAGAATAATTTATTATTTCAAACTAAATCACCTGAAAACCATGTGCATATGGGTCGTTTTCGTCATCAATAATAATGGTATTGTAACCATACACTTTTGCCCAACCTTGTATACTTGGTATAATTGCTGGTTTTCCATCTAAAGTAGTATCCTGTTCTACTCTTCCAATAAATTTAGAACCAATAAAACTCTCGTGAATAAATTCCTCGCCAATTTTTAATTTTCCTTTCGCATGTAATTGCGCCAATCTTGCTGAAGTTCCTGTTCCACAAGGACTTCTATCGATTGCTTTGTCTCCATAAAAAACGGCATTTCTTCCAGAAGAAGTTGGGTCTAAAGGATTTCCAGTCCACAACATGTGCGAAACATCTCTTATTGTTTCATTTTCTGGATGAATAAACATATTTGGATATTTCTGATTGATTTTTGCTCTTACAATTTGCGAATATTGTACAATTTTTCCAGCAATAAAATTATGAACTCCAGAGAAATTTTTCTGAGAATCTACAATTGCGTAGAAATTTCCTCCATAAGCAACATCAAAAGTAATTTCACCTAACTCAGGACAATCTACCGTTAAATTTTCTGCTGCTACATAACTCTTTACATTTACTAATTTTACCCAATCTACTTTTCCATCCGTTTGTTGATATTCGATTTCTACCAAACCAGCTGGAGCTTCCATTTTAATTTTACCTGGAATTTTTGGGGTAATTATACCTTCTTCAATCGCAATTGTTATAGAACCAATGGTTCCATGACCACACATTGGCAAACAACCTGAAGTTTCTATAAATAAAATGGCAAAATCGTTTTCTGGATTGTGAGGTGGAAATAAAATCGAACCACTCATCATATCATGGCCTCTTGGCTCGAACATTAATCCTTTACGAATCCAATCGTATTCTTTTAAAAAATGCTGACGCTTTTCACTCATATTCTCGCCCACCAAATTCGGACCTCCACCAACAACAACTCTTACAGGGTTTCCACACGTATGTGCATCTACACAAAAAAAAGTTTTTTTACTCATTTAAAGTATGCTTTATGTATTTGTTTACTCGGTTTTCCAATAATAAAGAAATTTATTTTTCAGAAAACAACTTTAATAAACTTCCTAATTATTAAATTTCATCTGTTGTTTTCTTTCCATTTACAGTTCTTAAAATTCCTAAAGGATTTTCGTTTTTAAGTTCTGCTGGAAGCAAATTATTTGGCCAATCTTGAAAACTAAAAGGTCTTACAAAACGTTTTATAGCATCTACACCAACTGCTGTAAATCTACTATCTGTAGATGCTGGATATGGACCACCATGCAACATAGAAGCGCAAACCTCTACTCCTGTTGGAACTCCGTTGAAAATAATTCGTCCTACTCTGTTTTCCAATTCGTGAATTATATTTATATAATTGCTAATTTCATTATCATCGGAAATTACAGTTCCTGTTAATTGTCCTTCTAATTTTGATGTAATTTCTCTTAATTCGACTTCTTCTTTACACTGAACCACCAAAGAATAAGGACCGAAAACTTCGTGATGTAATGTTGAATTTTCTAAAAATGTTTTCCCTTCTACAGTGGTAACTACCTGTTTTACAAAATTTGGTTGCACATTTTCTGAATGTGCTCCTAAAACCTCAATTCCGTTTTGAGACAAGGCTTTTTCTTTATTTTTCTCATAAGCACCTGCGATATTTGGATGCAACATACAAGAAGGTTCTATATTTACAATTTCTTCTGCCAACGTATTTACAAAATTGGTTAATCCTGCTGATTTTATCCCTAAAATTAAACCTGGATTTGTACAAAATTGTCCAGTTCCTAAAGTGATAGAACCTGCGTACGTTTTTGCAATAGCTAACGCTCTATTTTCCAACGCTTTTGGAAAAATAACAACTGGATTTATACTTCCCATTTCCGCAAAAACTGGAATTGGTTCGTCTCTTTTTCCTGCCAAATCGTATAAGGCTCTTCCACCTTTTAAACTTCCTGTAAAGGCAACTGCTTTTATATTAGGGTTTTGCACTAATTCTTGTCCTACTTCGATTCCACTACTATTTAAGTTTGAAAAAACACCATTTGGCATGCCCGTTTTTTCTGCTGCTTTTATAATTGCAGATGAAACTAATTCTCCAGTTCCTGCATGCATTGGATGCGATTTTACAATTACAGGACAACCTGCTGCGAATGCTGCTGCAGTATCTCCACCAGCTGTAGAAAATGCTAACGGAAAATTAGAGGCTCCAAAAACCACAACTGGTCCTAAAGAAACATTCATTTTTCTTAAATCTACTCTTGGTATTGGTTCTCTATCTGGTTGTGCTGTATCTATGGTTGCTTCTACCCAGCTACCTTCTTCCACATGATTTGCAAAAGCGCGTAATTGACCTAAAGTTCTTCCTCTTTCTCCTCCTGCTCTTCCTGCTGGCAAACCACTTTCTAAACAATAAACATTTAGTAGTTCTTCTCCTAAGTTTTCTATTTCTGTTGCAATTGCTCTTAAAAACTCGGCTTTTTTTGCACCAGAAACTTTAGAATAGGTTTTAAAAGCATTTGCTGCCAATTCACAAGCTTTATTTACTTCTGCAGAAGTTGCTTCTGTAAATGTCCACTCGTTTTCTGTATTTTTTTGCGGATTAAATGTTTTAAATGTTTTATTTCCGCTTGCTGTGGTTGTATTTCCTATATAGTTTTTTCCTGTAATCATCTTTATTTATTTTTTAAATGTTTTTTTTTTAAAATTTACTCATTTGTAAGCTACTTTTTTTTGATCGTAGATATTTTTGCAATACTATATTGAAAAGAAAAACCTTTTCTCATAACCATTTTTAGAGTTATGATAAACGTGTTATAAAGTCTACATTATACAATCTGTAAAACGAAGCCTACAAATTATTAAATATTTGAAAGGATCAACTTATTAAATCTAAAACTTCAAGTCTTTCTTTTGCTAAAATATATCTTGCATTCACATCATCAATTTGCTGTTGAGTTAATTTCTTACCAAAGGTACGCAACCCTCCAGCAATATCATTGTGATGTATTCCCATAGCAAGCTTAAGATATTCCATAAGTAGTGGCTGCGCATCTAGATACGATAAGGAATTTAAAGCCTGAGAAATTTTATTTGCCTCAGCCCATTCTCCATTTACAACATATTCCTGCATAGTAACACTTGCTTTTGGAAAGATCGTACCTACACCTGTAATACCACCACTTGCTCCAGCGAGTCCTGCATATACAGTAACTGTATCTACTCCTGCCAAAACTTTTAAATCTTTGTTTTCTAACATCAATGTTTCAATAATTGAAACATCTATAGTGGATATTTTAAGAGCAGTTACTTTAGGAAGAACAGAAAGTTTTAAGAGAAGCTCGGTTGAGAGCGCATGATAACCAGCTGCATCAGGATTGTTATAAGGCATAATTGTTACACCTACATCTTTTGCAGTTGCTTCAGAAAGTGCATAATACTCATACATTTCTTTTTCTGAAGGAATCGCTTTTGTTTTTGGTGGCATAACCATAACTGTATCTACTCCAACTGTTGCAAGTCCTTCAACGATTTTAGCCAGTTCTTCTTTAGTTTCTGCTGCAGCTCCACTAATTAATGGAACTTTGTAGTCTTTAGCAACCTCAGAAAGTGATTTAAGTAAAGAAAGACGCTGTTTGGTGCTCAGGTAGCTATTCTCACCTAAAGTACCAGAACCTACAAGTCCACTCATGTTGCTTCCTCCTTTTCCTTGAATTTTTAAAATACTTGCGGCCTGTTTTTGTGTTATATCATGGTCTATTTCAAGAGCGCCAGATTTTGACTCTTTCAGCCATGTAAACACGGCTGGCATTACTCCATTCCATTGTATACTCATAAATTATTATAGTTTGTGTATTTATAAATTCTTTTTACAAATTTACAGTAGAATTAAAGCTGAAAGTTAATTTCCTTTTATCCAAATTAAATACAATATTATCCATAAAATTAATAAAAACCACTATTTAGGTTATTATTTGCATATATTTGTGAGATGAATTTAGTTATTGATTGTTTTATTTTTTAACGAATCAAATCACTTCAATTGCATCCAGCTTTAGCTGGTAAGAATAATATAGACACAAATGGCTTTAGCCCAAATTAGTCGCTCTGAAAAAAGATTAACTAAAGACTCTACCTTATCTAAACAATTTTCATTGGATTAAAACCTATAGCTATTAAATTATTTTTTTTCGAAACCTATCAAAAAATGAAAGTACTTCCTTTTCAAATACCAAAACCCGAAAATGATGCGCTTGTTTTTCAAGAGGATATTGAGTTTTCTTTTTATAACAAACTGCATCAACATAAAGAAATTCAGATAAGTTTTATCGTAAAAGGTGAAGGAACTTTAATTGTTGGTGATAGGATTAATAATTATGAAGCTGGAAATGTTTTGGTTTTAGGCAGTAATTTACCTCATGTTTTTAAAAGCTCGGAAAATTTAAAAGAGAAGTCTCATATGATTACGCTCTTTTTTACGGAAGATTCTTTTGGAAATGATTTTTTCGATTTGCAAGAACTGAATGAAATAAATCGTTTTTTTGAACAAGCAAAACATGGTTTTAAAATAATTTCTGATAAAAATATTTCAACACTTTTTTTAATGCTGAAAACTGCTTCTAAATTAGAGCGATTTATTACATTATTACAACTTCTTAAACAAACGATTTCTTTAAAATACGAGAGCTTGTCTTCTTTTGTTTACGAAAAAAAATATACAGCTGTAGAAGGAAAAAGAATGCGAGCTGTTTTCGAGTTTACCATGAATAATTTTACGGAAGAAATTACTTTAGACGGAATTGCAAGTGTTGCTTCGATGACAAAAAATGCTTTTTGTAAATATTTTAAAAAAAGGACAAATAAAAGCTATTTTCGTTTTTTAAATGAATTAAGAATTGAAAATGCAAGTAAATTAATTGTTTCAAATACCGATTTTACGTTGGCAGAAATTGCCTATAATTCTGGTTTTAAAAATATTTCTAATTTTAATCGGCATTTTAAAAGTATCAAAAAAATGAGTCCTTCTAATTATCGAAAAAATTACAATTCTTAAATTAATGGAGTTTATATTTCTTTAAAAACGCTTGTAAATCGGTATTTTTAGATTCTGTTTTAAATGCTTTGGGTGTTTTACCGAAATTTTCTTTAAAGCATTTTGTAAAATATCTAGAATCTTTATAACCAACCATATAGGCGGCTTCAGAAACATTATAACCACTTTCTACGATTAATAAGGCTCCTTTTTTTAAACGTCTAGATCTTACAAATTCGACCAATGTTTTTCCTGTAATATCTATACATTTTCTATAAATTACAGAATAACTCATATTTAATGTTCTAGATAACTCGTCTAATTTAAAGTCAGGGTTTTCTATATTCTTATCTAACTCTTTTACTAAACTCTGTAAAAACTGGGCATCTTTAGAAGGTATTTCATTTTTTTCTTGAGTACTAATTACATCTAATTTGTATCTAGAGATTACTTGTTGTTGAGATTCTAAAATATTGTGAATTTTAAGAGTTAGTTCGTAGAAATTAAAGGGTTTTCTTAAAAACTCAATGGCTCCAGATTCTAAGCCTTCGATTTTTATAGAGGTTGAGTTTTTTGCGGTTAAGAAAATTATAGGAATATGAGATGTCGATTTCTTTTTCTTTAAAATCGAACACATTTCTACTCCATCCATAATTGGCATCATTATATCGCTAATTATTAAATCTGGCTTCTTTTTCTCTGCAAGTTCAACTCCTTGTTTTCCGTTTTCTGCAATAAATAAGTTATAGCTTTCTGTAAGGATATCTTTTAGAAAAATTTGCATTTCTACATTATCTTCCACAATTAATAAGGTAAATTTTTTATCTCCTTCCTTTATGTTTTTTTTAATTAAATCTTTATTTAACAAATCGAAATCATTATCGGAAGATTCTGATAATAAGTTGTTCTTATCTAAATTTACTTTTTCTTCTGGAGTAAAAACATTTTCGTCCATAGAAAGAGAAATACTAAATTTTGTTCCTTCTTTTGAAGATGATTTTACCTTTATTTTTCCATGATGAATATTAATTAACTCTTTGGTTAATGCCAATCCAATTCCTGTTCCTTTTCTACTTTTACCTAAATCTGATTGATAGAATAATTTAAAAATATCTTTTAAATCTTTTTCTGGAATACCTGGTCCAGAATCTGATATCGAAATTTTAATTGTTTTCTTATGTTCTTCTACAAAGACCTTTATTGTTCCTTCTGGTGGTGTAAATTTAAAAGCATTGGATAATAAGTTATACAAGACATGCTCTATTTTATCTAAATCGTACCAAACAAATATTTTTTTATTGGGATAATCTTGAATAAAATCGATGTTTTTAAACCTTGCTTGTTCAGAAAAAGATAACGATATTTTTTTTAAATGTGCTATCAAATCATTTTCTGATGCATACACCCTTAACCTACCCAGTTCTTTATTTCTGATAGCCATTAATTCTGTGGCTATTCTAGAAAGCCTGTTTGCATTGTTACTAATTATTTGCAATCGTTGTTTTAAGAGGGTATTTCCATTAGAATCGGCTCTTTTTAACATGTCTGCAATTGGTCCCAAGATTAAGGTTAAAGGAGTTTGAATTTCATGAGACATTTTTGCAAAAAAATTCATTTTAACGGCGTAAATTTCTTTTTCTTGATTGTTATGTAATGTTTCTTCGATTAATCTTTTTTTTAATCGAAACCACAAAAAAATACCATATATAACAAAGAGAAGAAGAAAGGCATATATAAAATACGCCAATGTCGATTTCCACCAATATGGTCTTATTATTAGATTTATTTCTTTTGTTTCGATATCCCAAATTCCTTTTTTAGAACCTGCTTTTACTTTAAAAGTATAATTTCCAGAAGGAATATTTGTATAGGTCGCAATTCTATCTTTTTTTGATAAAATCCAATCTTTATCAAAACCTTCTAACTTATAAGCGTAATAATAATTGGGGTTTGTAATGTTTTCTATCGCAGAAAATTGAAAAGAGAAAGAAGATTGATTGGCTGTTAAATCTAAGCTTTCTAGATTTTCTAATCCGTTTTTTAATTGGTTATTTATAATCTCATTGGCTGGTTTATTTAAGATCTCTAGATAATTAATAAAAAGTTTGGCTTTTGAAATACCTTTATTTAGCTTTTCAGGTAAAAAAGCATTTACTCCATGTTCTCCTCCAAAATAAATATAACCTTCACTGTCTTTAAAAACACTTCTTTTATTGTAACTATCTCCATGTAATCCATCAGATTGATAAAAAGATTCGATAATATCTTCTTTAAAATTATATTTGTGAATTCCTTTTTTAGTTCCTAACCATAGTTTATTTTCTCCATCTGGAATTGCAGAAAATATTACCAAATCTTTTAAGTTTTCTACATTTTCGTAAGAGGCAAAAGTATTTGTTTCGATATTATAATTAAAAAGACCTCCTGGGTACAACACCAACCACAAAGAATTATCGTTTCCTAAAGTTAAAGATTTAATGTTAATCTTTTTTAAATTTTCTTGTATCTTATTATTAAACAGAATTTGCTTAAAATAAGAATCTTTAAATATTTTAGTTTCATTAAATTTAAATAAACCACCACTGTTTACTACAACAAAAATATCTCCATTTTTATCTTCAACTATTCCATGAGAATACATTCCTTTTAGACCATGACTATTATAATCGAAAGTGGCCAGCAATTCTTTTTCTTCTGAAAATATATTAAATGAAGTTTCAGAAGTACTCCAAATTCTATTTTTAGAATCCTTAAATAAGAATCTTATCTCTTCATTATTTTTCCCAGATTCATTTGGTGTGCTTACTTTAGAAAAACCCCCGTCTTTAAAAACCCAGAGCCCGTTTAAATAAGATGCCAACCATATTTGCCCTTTTGGATTTTCTTCTATACTTTGAATATATCTTGCTTTAAAGAACCTTTTCCCTTTTTCATTAATACTGTAATGGATATTCTCATTATTTTTTAAAATTCTATTCAAACCTTCTCCATCTGTACCTAACCATATAGATTTATCCGAAGATTTAAAAATAGAAAGAACAGAGGTTGGTGTATTATTTTTTAAACCATGGTAGTATTTTATATTATTATTTGGTTTCGTTAAAATATTTATCAGACCAGTCTTGTCAAGAAAATACAAATTTCCATTTCTATCTTGAGAAATAGATGTTATAGAGTTATTACTAATAGAAAATCTATTGTTTTTTTGATGCTTAAAGAGTGTTAATTTACCAGTTTCTACATTAATTTTATATAAACCATCTCCATCTGTACCTATCCAAATAAATCCATTTACATCATAAAAAAAAGAAATAATCATATTAAAGTTTTCATTTGAAATACTCTTAACAGGATTACTCTTATAACTTAGAAGAAATTCTTTATATTTTTTTTCTTTACTGTTATATTTATAAACACTTCCATTATCGGAACTTATCCATAAATCTTTATTACCATCTATTGCTATTCTTAAATATGAAGCCTCGAGAGTTGTAGGCAATTTTAATTGTTCTAGCTTATTTTTATCGATAGTATACTTGTAAACTTTCCCTGTGTTTGTCGAAACCCAAAAATTATTATTATCGACAAATTCGATATTTGTAAGTTTAAATGCCAGTTTATTACTTGTTGGTAAACTCGTAATACTGTCTATCTTTTCTAAATTATAACTATATTTAAAAAGAGAGCCTTCTTCCGAACCAAACCAAACTTCATTATTATAAGGAGCAATAGTAGTAATTTCTATTTTTCTTTTACTAAATGCTACATCGTTATTATTTTTTTTTATTTGATTTAAAGTATCTATTTTAATTAACTCTCCATTTAAAGAAGAGAGCCACATATTTTTTTTATCGTCTTTTTTAATTAATAATTTCTGATTCGATTTTTTGAAATTAGTAAAAATCGAATCGTATGAATTAAATAGATATTCGTAACCATTAAACTTGTAAATCCCCTCGTTAGAAGTAATCCATAAATACCCTAAATAATCTTCTTCAATTTTAGAATTTCCTTGAAAAATTTTATCTAACTTTTTAAAATTAACTGGTTCTTGGGAGTATGTAAGACTCGCAAAAAACAAAAAAAAAGTAACTAATATTTTTTTTAAAAAAAACTTCATAGAGCAACATAAATTAAACGATAACTCTAATATAAATAATTAATAGATTCTTTCGATTGTTTTTTTTTGAAAAAACCAGAAGACTGTTACAATTTAATCATTTTACGTAGGTAAAATTGTTTTTTGTTTAATTTGAAGAAAATACATACTGGATTAGCAAAATAAACCTACTTAAAATTATGTTAAATCTTAACAACTTTGTAGAGTTAGTATTTTTTTAGGCACAAATCAACTAAACTCAAAACAATTAATTTATGAAACAACATTTTCTTAAAAACTTGCTATTTGTTTTATTATTAATCACTTATACAGTAAGTGGTCAAACTAAAACAATATCAGGAAAAATTATAGATGAAAATGGAGAACCATTGCTGGGAGCCTCTATTCTAATCAAAAAATCCAAGAAAGGTACTTCTTCCGATTTTGACGGAAATTTTAAAATCAATGCAAAAGCAACAGATATTCTTATAGTTACCTACATTGGCTACGATAAAAAAGAGGTTCTTATTTCTGGGAAAGATAGCCTTACCATTATCTTAAAACCTAGTGCAGAGGCTTTGGATGAAATTGTACTTATTGGTTATCAAAAAGTTCGAAAAAAAGATGTTACAGGTGCTGTAACGAGCATTAGCGCCAAACAAATTGAAGATATACCAGTAGTAACAGTTTCTTCTTTAATAGCAACCCAATCTACAGGCGTACAAAATATTACTATGAGTGGTGCTCCTGGAGCAAGACAATCTTTAGTTATTCGTGGAAATACAAGTCTTTCTGGTCAGTTAGATGCAAACACAGCATTTAGCAACCCACTATATGTTATTGATGGTGTCCAGACTTCTCTAGAGGATTTGGCAGGGTATAATGTTTCTAATGTAGATTTTTTAGCTTCTTTAAACCCAAATGATATAGAAAGTATAGATATATTAAAAGATGCTTCTGCAGCAGCAATTTATGGTTCACGTGGAGCAAATGGGGTTATTATTATAACTACAAAAGGAGGTAAAGCGTTAGACAAGCCAGAGTTTTCTTTTTCTGCAGTTACAGGTGTATCTCCAAAACCGAATTTAGTACCTATGCTTTTGGGTGCTGCAGAAAGAAATGCTAAATGGAAAATGATTGATAGATGGTGGTTAACTAGAGAAGTACAGGGTAATGAGGTTCCAATGGTTCTTTCAGACAGTTTAAACCCAGCGTTTAACAATAATGTGGACTATCAAAAAATGTTTTACCAACCTGGTACCAATAAGCAGTATAATTTAAGTGTTCGTGGAGGTAGTGAAAAATCTAACTACAGGTTTTCTTTGGGTTACTTAAACTCTGAAGGGGTTCTAAAAGGAACAGGCTTTAAACGTTACAATTTATCCGCAAATACAAATTTTAAAGTAGGTTCTAAGTTTAGAAATCAATTTAGAATATTGGCATCTATTACAGATAACCAAACAGGGCAAGGAAACCCTTATGGAGGTTCATTTAACTTAAATGCTACCTTGCCTGTTAGTCCAACGAATTTAAATTCCTCCTTATTCGCCATTAGTGATAAAAAAAGAAAGTCTTTAACAGGAGAGTTAACAGATAAATTAAATACGGACAAGGAATTTAAATCTACCTTTTCTAACTTTGCTACTTTAGATCTTTTTGATGGTTTAACTTTAAACTCGCAATTAACCTACGTTTATAGTAGTATTAAAAAGAACTTTTATGAACCTTCAACCATTAGAACAAATAAAGATGGTTTTGCAAGCTACACACTATACAACCGTCAAAATTTATCTTCTGATTTGTATTTAAGTTATTTTAAAAACTTTGGAGGCAACCATGAAGTTTCAGCAATTTTAGGGAATAAAATAGATTATAACCAGTACGAAGATTTAGGAACGTTTGCAGTAGGCTTTGGTAGTGATGCTATAAAAGTGATTAATAGTAGATACACAAAAGACGAAATTTCTGGATATTCAGATATTAATTCCAACGCTTTATTATCTTATTTTGCAAGAGCTACTTATAAATATAAAGAGAGATACATTTTTAGTGGAAACTTTAGTATCGATGGTTCTTCTAGATTTGGTACAGATGTTCGTTGGGCAAAATTCCCTTCTGCTTCTTTAGCTTGGATTTTTTCAGACGAGCCTTTTTTAAAACCAATTTTATCTGACTTTGTAGATTTTGCAAAATTAAAAGTTACTTGGGGGATTAACGGAAAACAATTTAGAGAAAATTTCTTACGATTTGGCGCCTATAATTTAGGATATGGGGGTGCAGCTTATTGGACCAATCAAATGAATGTTTCTTCTTATGCAGGTACAACAGGAGTAGTTCCAAACTATAATCAAATTGGAAATAAAAAACTATCCTGGGAAAATTCCGAACAATGGGATATTGGATTAGAATTAGACATGTTTAACAGGCGACTAAACTTTAGTTTCGATGCCTATCACAAACAAACAGATAAGTTATTGTTTGACGTATCCCTTCCTGGATATTCTGGTTACAATAGAGCAAAATCAAATATTGCAGGGGTATTAAATTATGGTTGGGAAGCTTTTCTTACTTATCATATTTTTCCAAGAACAAACGATCTACGCCTTTCCTTTGATATTGGTTTAAGTAGAAACGAAAATTATGTTACGAACTTACCAAATGGAAATAGAGATTACATTGGAGAGTCTGGAGATTATGGTTATGTTGTGGGTAGACCGCTTAATTTATACAAGTTTTTTACAAACGATTATATTTTAGATGATTTAAATCAACTACCGGTAAACCCTTACACAGGAGAACCACTTGCAGGAAAATCTGCTTGGGCAAAGATACAGCCAGGATTTCCTATTTGGAAAGATTTAAACGGAGATTATATTTTAAATGAAACTCACGATTATCAATTATCAAGAGAATTCTCTCCAATTCCAGATATTCAAGGTTCTTTTAACATCAATTTAAAATACAAAGCTTGGTACTTACAAATGTACAGCCAATTCTCTTTTGGGGCAGATATTTTTAACTCCACTTTAAATAGTTATATGAATAGTTATGATAGAGGAGGAAATAGATGGGCAGAAAAAGGTTTGGCAGATTTAAGCGCACATACTTTCTGGGACAAACCAGGAGATGGTGCTGCTGGAGTTCGTTTCCCTGCATTGTATCCTGCTGTTGGAAGTTTAGGTGCTTTTTATAGATTTAGACCAAACCAATCTCTATGGATTGAAAGTGGAGATTATTGGAAAATAACAAATGCCTCTATTGGGTATACGTTTTCTGGAGAAAGTTGGATGAAAAACATTGGTTTAAACCGTTTACGTATTTATGGATCTGTATTAAACCCATATATGTGGCAACGTTCCAAAGCTGTTGTAGATGCTTCTTTGGTAAATGCTAAAGGGTATACTTTTGGAAATGGATACCCACAAGCAAGAACTTTTTCTATTGGTATTGATGCAAAATTTTAAACTAAAAAAAACAAAGATGAAAAACATTAAAAAATATACAGTTCTTATAATGATCGTAGGTTTGTTTGCTACTTTTAGTTGCACAAGTATATTAGATCAAGAACCCGTAAATATTACACATCCAGATGTATTCTGGGACAGTCAACCAAACGCAGAGCAAGCATTAGCAGGCGCCTATGCAACGTTTAAAAATGCAATTACTAAAAACGCAAATTTTATCTATTGGGGAGACCTTCCTGCGATGACTTTTATAAACAGTAGAGATTGGATTAGCAATTACATAGAAAACAGTGGAAATTATGTATTGCCTTACAGAGGAGATACTAGAAATTGGAAAAATTTATATAGAGCTGCAAACTGGGCATTAACTATAGAAAAATACGTTTCTGAAATGCCAAATAACTTATTTACTTCTAAAAAAGAAAAAGATAGAATTATCGGAGAAGCCGCTTTTATTAGAGGACTTTCTTATTTTTGGATTGCACGTGTCTGGGGAGATGCTCCTATTGTAAATGAATCTATAGAATCTTCAAATCAATTAATAAATAGCGACGGATTTGTACTAAGAATTCCAAGATCTAACGAATTAGAAGTATTAGACTTTGCTTTAGAAGCAACTAATAAAGCAATAAATTATTTAGATTATTCGTCACCAGGTTCTACAAACTGGGCTATAAAAGCAAATAAAGCAAGTGCAGAAGCATTGAAAGCAGACCTTACACTTTGGTATGCTGCTAGAGATAATGATAACCCAGAAATGTTAAAAACAGCTATTAATGCAGCAACAAACGTTATTAATAATAGTGGTGCAGTACTTATAGATTATGTAGCGGAAGGCAAAGAAGGTTTTGATAATATGTGTATTGGAGGGTCTAAAACAGCTTTGTTTGAAATTAATATGAATTCTAGCATGAACGAATCTTTTCGTATTTCTAGCGGCGGAAATCATTACACTGGTTTAACTTTAAATTTTCCTATTTGGAAAAATAAAAATACAAGTACATCTCCAATAATAGATCCAGATTTTTATGGAAAAAAAATGATGGCTAATGATCCTGACAGAACAAATGATATACGAAAAAAATTATTTTTCTATGATTACGAGAGTGATGAAAATTCTTTTCCATTAAAATATTCACACACCTCGCAAGACACAGATTCTAAAGATGCGTATGCACTATTTACAGAGTCAAATATTCTACTTTACAGAATGGCAGATGTACACCTGATTAGAGCAGAAGCCTTTGCAAAATCTAACCAAGCTGCAAACGCAGTAGCAGATTTAAATTTAACAAGAAGTAAAGCAAATGTACCTAACTATACAGGAAATATGGACAAAGAAAGCTTGATTAAAGCCATTTTTGAAGAACGTTCTATCGAATTTGTTATAGAAGGAAAATCGGCTTACGATCGTATTCGAATGAATTATTTCGAAGGTGTTCCTTGGATGACTCAAACTAGAATTGCCAAAAAAGGATATTTTTGGCCAATTTCTCCATCAATAATTTCCAACAATCCTTCTATTGTTCAAACAGAATTTTGGAGAGGATCTTTATAAAAATGATGATGAAACAGTCAACAATAAAAAATAAAACAATGAAAAATACATGGTTAATAGTAATTATACTTGTTTCGCTATACGCTTGTAATAGTGAAGAACAAATGATTGATGGTGGTTTAAGTAATGGAAATGTAAATCTAAGCACTTTCGATTTTCTAAAGTCTCACAAACAATTAGATACGCTTGCAATTTTAATAGAAAAAGCAGGAATGAAAAATAAAGTAAATGAGCAAACAACTCTTTTTGCCGCCAACAATGCATCCATTAAAAGATATGTAAACGCTGTATTAGCAAAAATGAGACAAACAGATCCAGAAGCGACATTTACCGTAAACGATATTCATATAGATACTTTAAAAAAATATATGGGAAGTTATATTTTTAATGGAAAAATAAAACGAGAAAATATGACAAAAGAAGGGAGTATATTAACCGCCTTTAATGGAGATGAAAGAAGAATTTCTTTAGAACCTGTTGAAAATTATACTAGTTATTTAGAAAGCTTTCCAGAATATGTTTATTATACTTATAAAGTAGGTAATGAGTGGAATGATTGGGATGATGAGAATTCAGACGACGAAAGTGTTTTGGTTAGAACATCTAATATAACAACCATAAATGGTGTTGTTCACGTATTGCAGGGTACACATGTTTTATTCAACTATAAAAATAATTAAAATTTAAACGTATGAAAAATTTAATAACAATTTTATTATTTATTGTAGCTGTAGCCTCTTGTACACCTCCAGAGGTTGGCTACATAGACGATAATATACACGCCCTACAAGATACTATTTTTGTACCAAGAGGAACGTTTCTACTTTCCGCAGTTCCTGCTGTTGAAGGCTCTACATATCCTTTAGAATGGGAAATTACAGGAATAACAGATGCAGATGGAAACCCGACTGACGAATTGTTCGAGAAACATACAATAACAACTTGGAAAGCTGCTTATAACCCAGAAACAGATACTACTTTAGAACTTGCTAAGGCCAAAATTCAACAAACTGAAGAACCTTCTATTTTAATAAGTCCTGTAAGTGGAGAAATTGCTTTTACTGGAGCTACAAAATTTGTAAAAGAAGATATCTTTAAGATTAACGTAAAGGTTAAAAATGTAAAAGGTGAAAGACAATTAGATAATTTTGTAGTTGTTAAACTACTACCATTCGCCGCTGTAGAATTTCCAACAGAAATGCGATCTAGACTTCAATTAGGTAAAGATGATGGAAGTTACGATATTGGTTATACATCTTCAATAAAAAATGGAGATGACCCAGAGTCAAAAAAAGTTTTAGATGGCACACACCCATATATATCAGTTATAAAAACAAGTGATGAACCCGCAATTGGCATAAATGTAAAAATGACGATTGCCGATAGTTATGATACTCCATTAGATACAGATAAAATAATTTTTTATCCTACTGGATCCACTTTTTTACAAAATTACCACGATAATTCAACGGAGACAACAACAAACGCTACCAACACAATATTTTCTTTACCTGCTCCACCATTCCCTCAATATGCAAGAACTTATTCTGGAAACAACTCTTATTTAATGTACTATTTAACAAAGCCGACGGCTTTTACAGTAGAAAAAGAAGCTTTCGAAGCAGACAATGGTGCAAAAGATTGGACAAAATATATAGATGCTAATACTGGAGAAATAAGAAACAGAGCATATATTAGATGGGGAATTAAAATTAATGACTCTGGTACTTGGGAAATTAAAATGAAAATACCTTATACCAAAATTAAAAAATAAATTAAACCATTAGCAACAATAATTATTTGAATTAATTTAATTTGTAGCAAATTAAGGTGTCTATTATTATATTAGGCACCTTTTTAAAATTTTTTTTATTTATTATTTTAAAAAAACTACTAAAACTAATCGCATCTTATAGACGAAAAAAAAATCATTTTAAAATTGAAAAAATATAACTTAACTTAGCAAGAAACTCTCAAATTAGTACTAACCATTATTAAATTTATAAAGGCAAACTATAATCATTACAAATTAAAAAACACAAAATATGAGTTCAAGAAGAAACTTTATTAAAAAATCTGTTGTTGCTGGTGCAGGGATAGCAATGGTTCCAAACTTAAGTTTTGGAAATAACAATGTAAATAAACAAGAAAAACTTAAAGTAGGTTTAATAGGAGTTGGTTTAAGAGGTACAAATCACTTAAACAACCTATTACATAGAAACGATGTAGAAGTTACAACAATTTGCGATATCGACCCAAATAGAATTTCTATCGCACTTAAAAGATTTGAGAAATTTGGTAAGAAAAAACCAAAAGTTTTTGGAAAAGGAGAATACGATTATAAAAACCTTTTAGACTCTAAAGATGTTTCCGCTGTTATTATTGCAACTCCTTGGCTTTGGCACGCACGCATGGCAAAAGATAGTATGAAAGCTGGTAAATATACAGGTTTAGAGGTTTCTGCTGCAAATACTATGGAAGAATGTTGGGACTTGGTAAATGTACATGAAGAAACTGGTTCTCATTTAATGATTTTAGAAAACGTAAACTATAGAAGAGACGTTTTAGCCGTATTAAATATGGTAAAACAAAACGTTTTTGGAGAAATGGTTCATTTTAGATGTGGCTACCAGCACGATTTACGTTTCGTAAAACTAAATGATGGAAAATCGGCTTATGGAAAAGGTGTAGAATTTGGAGAAAAAGGAATCTCGGAATCTGCATGGAGAACACAACATTCGTTATTAAGAAATGCAGATGTGTACCCTACCCATGGAGTTGGTCCTATTGCTACAATGATAGATATTAATAGAGGAAACAGGTTTACCTCTATTTCTTCAAATGCATCAAAAGGAATCGGTTTGCATAATTATATCGTTAAAAATGGAGGTAAAGACCACCCAAATGCAAAACTAAAATTCAAACAAGGAGACGTTATTACTTCGACCATAGAAACTGCTTTGGGAGAAACAATTATAGTTACACACGATTGTAATTTGCCAAGACCTTATTCTTTAGGTTTTAGAGTGCAAGGTGCAAATGGTTTGTGGGAAGTAGATGGAAATAGAATGTATATCGAAGGAGAATCTAAACCTCACAGATGGGATGATGCTTCTGATTGGTTAAAAAAATACGACCATCCATTATGGAAAAAATATGGAGAAAAAGCAATGGGTGCTGGTCATGGAGGAATGGACTTTTTTGTAATTAATTCTTTCGTAGAATCTGCCAAACAAAATATTGCTCCTCCACTAGATGCTTATGATGCTGCTGCCTGGAGTTCAATTACACCTTTATCTGAATTATCTATAGAAAATAATGGAGAACCACAAGACTTCCCAGATTTTACTAGAGGTAATTGGGTAAAAAGAAAACCTTATAAATGGATTAAAGATACCTATTAAAAAGGTATGTTTTAAGGTTAAAAATTATATTTTCGACCCTTTATAAACTAAAAAAGTACCTATTCTATTATTTTATATATGAAAATAGGTACTTTGTATTTTGTAGGTAAAACAATCTTTTTAAAATTAAAAACCTAATACATTTCCAAATGTTTTTATCACTAAGAAAAATATTTATACTAGCAACTCTAATAATTACATCTTCTTGTAAAACAACTACAAACGATTCTTCAAATAATAGTAAAACAAAGCCTAATATTATATACATTCTTGCAGATGATTTAGGGTATGGTGAGTTAGGGATTTATGGTCAAGAAAAAATTGAAACTCCCAATATAGATGCACTTGCAAAAAACGGAATGTTATTTACCCAGCATTATTCTGGAGCACCTGTTTGTGCTCCTGCTAGATATATGTTGCTAACAGGACAACATGCAGGGCATTCTTACATAAGAGGAAATGACGAGTGGAACGAACGAGGAGATGTTTGGAACTATAAAAAAGTAGTAAAAGACTCTACTTTAGAAGGGCAAAGACCCATACCAAACACAACAATTTTATTTCCTAAATTATTAAAAAAACAAGGGTATAAAACAGGAATAATTGGTAAGTGGGGTTTAGGTGCTCCTCAAACAGATGCAATTCCAACAAAAATGGGGTTCGATTATTTCTTTGGGTACAATTGCCAAAGACAAGCACATACTTATTACCCTGTTCATTTATATGAAAACGAACACAAATATCATTTAAAAAATGATACAATAGCACCAGGTAAAAAATTAGCAAAAGGAGCAGCTATTAACAATTCAGAAAGTTATAAAGATTATACTTTAAATGAGTACACACCAGATTTGATGTACGATAAAATGATACATTTTATTTCTAACAATAAACAAAACCCTTTCTTTTTTTACTGGGCTACTCCAATACCTCATAATCCAATTCAAGCTCCAAAAAGATGGGTCGATTATTATGTTAAAAAGTTTGGAAAAGAGAAACCTTATTTAGGGCAAAGAGGTTATTATCCTCACCAAAACCCAAGAGCTGGTTACGCTGCTATGATTTCCTATTTAGATGAGAATGTTGGGAAATTAATTCAATATTTAAAAGATCAAGGAATTTACGAAAATACTTTAATTATGTTTTCTTCAGACAATGGAGTAACTTATTCTGGAGGAACAGATGGAGAATTTTTTAATAGTTCTGGGCAATTTGGCGAAAAATACGGAAAAGGAAAAGGTTTTGTTTACGAAGGTGGTATTCGAGTACCTATGATTGTAAGCTGGCCAAATAAAATAAAACCAAATACAAAAACAAAACTTATATCTTCTCAGTACGATATTTTAGCAACATTATCGGATATTACTGGTTTCGAACCACCAAAAAACGATGGAATTAGCTTCTTACCTACTCTATTGGGAGAAAATAAACAAAAAGAACACGAGTTTTTATATTGGGAATTCCCAGAATATGGTGGGCAAGTTGCCATAAGAATGGGAGATTGGAAAGTGGTAAGACAGCATTTAAAAGATAAAAAAGAACCAACATTAGAATTGTATAATCTTGCAAAAGACCCTACTGAATCTAATAATGTAGCTGATGAAAATCCTGAAATTTTGCAAAAGGCAGCAAAAATTTTTAAAAGAGAACATACAGATGCGCATTCAAATAATTTTAGAATTCCTTTAATTGAAAAAGGATTATTAGTTAAATAATAAATTTTAATACATAATGGATAGAAGAAAATATTTAAAAACAATTACATTAGGAAGCATTATTCCTTTTATGGCTCCTTCCATTTTAGCTAAAGAATCTTTTTCAATTTGGCCTTATAAAAAAGGAGTAAACTTTAAATCTAATTGGCATAATTGGAACAATATGAAATGGGTTGGTCCAGAATATTGGGGAAATCGCCTACAAGATTGGATCTTACAAGACAAGGCTGTAGTATGTGATATTACAGGAAAAAACAGAAATTTACATTTGTTACCGCTTCAAAAACCAAAGGGCTTAATTGGTTTTACAACAAATGTTAAGGTAGAAATTTTAAATGATGCCATTAAAACAAACCCGAAAGCTTGTATTGGTTTACGTTTAGGTGCAAAAGGACCTTATAACGATTACAGGTCTGCAGCTGTATTTGGCAAAGGTTTAGATATCGGTTTCAATGGAAAAGGAGATTTAAAAGTAGGCAAACAAGTTATTGAAACTTTATTAACAGAGATCCCGAATTCTTTTCATTTAATTGTTGAAGCCATTCCACAACAAACCAATTATCTTTTAAAAATTTCTGCAATTAACCCAAATAACAATCAGTTTATTTTAAAAGAAGAAAAAGTTACTTTAGAAGATAAAAAATTGATAGGAAACTTCTCTTTAATTGCAGATGTTCCTGGAAAAGTAAGTAAAGATAAAGCCGCTAAACCATCTGCAAAATTTTCTAATTGGTCTATTACTTCAGAAGAATTAAAGTTCGAAAAGAATCATTTTTTTGGTCCTATAAATTTTGCCCAATACACACTTAACAAAAACAAATTAAAATTAACTGCACAATTTTCTCCTGTCGAAGAAATTAAGGGACATAGAGTATTGCTTCAATTTAAAATAAATAAAAATTGGGAAACACTTGCCACAAAAAAAATAGAAAGCTCAGGTAGAGCTGTTAATTTTGCTATAGAAAACTGGCAACATACAACAGCAATTCCCTATAGAGTTTTATTAAAAATTCCTTTAAAAAATATGGTAGAGACTTACAATTTTAAAGGAACAATTGCTGCAGAACCCATATATAAAAATAATGTTAAAGCTGCTGTTTTTAGTTGCAATGCACATTATGGTTTTCCTGATGCAGATGTGTATAAATCGGTCTCTAAATTAACACCAGACTTGGCGCTGTTTTTAGGAGACCAATTTTATGAAGGAACAGGTGGTTTTGGAGCACAATATACAGGCGATTTCGATAAAACTTGTTTAGATTATCTAAGAAAATGGTATATGTTTGGCTGGTCTTATCGCGAAATTTTTAGACATATACCTTGTGCTATTATTCCAGACGATCATGACGTTTATCATGGAAATGTTTGGGGAGAATCTGGTAAAAAGGCAGACACTTCTCGTGGGTTAGGTGCTTATGCTCAAGACAGTGGTGGCTATAAAATGACTGCAGATTGGGTAAATATGGTACAATTTACACAAACCAGCCATCTACCAGATCCTTATGATGCAACTCCATTAAAACAAAATATTGCTGTGTATTATTCGAATTGGAATTATGGTGGAATTAGCTTTGCTATTTTGGAAGATCGTAAATTTAAATCGGCACCAAAAAACGTGTTACCAAAAGAAGCCAATATTTACAATGGTTGGATTTTAAATGAAAATTTCGACATAAAGAAATACAAACATTTAGGTGGCGAGTTATTAGGGAAAAGACAAGAAGCATTTTTAGAAGAATGGGTAAACGATTGGTCTAATACTTCTGAATTAAAAGTTGTTTTATCTCAAACAAATTTCGCAACTGTTGCAACGCTTCCAAAAGGTTCTAAAACCGGAGATGTAATACCCTCTTTAAAAATTCCTAGTACTGGAGAATATATTAAAGGCGACAAACCTACTGTAGATATGGATTCTAATGGCTGGCCAGCAGCAAAAAGAGATTTGGCAATTTCTATAATTCGTAAAGGTTTTGCATTTCATATTGCTGGCGACCAACATTTGGCATCTTACATACAATATGGTTTAAAAGAACATGGAGATTCTGGACACGCATTTGCTGGTCCTGCTTTAAATAATTTATGGCCTCGTCGTTTTTGGCCAGATGTAGATAGCGCAAATCATACTATAGAAAACCCTGCTTATGTTGGCAACCATTTAGATGGTTTTGGAAATAAAATGACTGTAAAAGCCGTTGCAAATCCGCAAAACTCGAACAAAAAACCAAAAATTTTGCATACAAGAGCTGTAGGTTTTGGTTTGGTTACTTTTAATAAAAAAACAAGGGATATTAAAACAGCATGTTGGCCACGTTTTGTAGATCCTACAGAAGAGAATACACAATATCCTGGATGGCCAATTACAATTAATCAACAAGAAAATTATGGTAGAAAAGCGGTTGCTTACTTACCAAAAATTACAGTAAAAAATTTAAAGAAACCTGTTGTTAAAATTATCAATCAAAAAAACAAAGAAACTGAATATTCTTTGCGTTTAAATACAGCCTCATTTACTCCAAAAGTGTTTGATAAGAATGCGATTTATACAGTTAAAGTGGGAGAACCAGATACCAATACTTGGCAAAGTAAAAGCGACATTTCTGTAAATGATGATATTTTAAAGTTTAGGTTTTAATTCTAAAACTTAATTCTAAAGCAAAAAGAGACCATCTCAAAAGTAAATTTAGCCGTTATTTTGAGCAAAGTCGAAAAATATAAGATTTTAAAAATCAACGAAATAAGATTTTTCCATTAAAGTTGGAAATGGTAAATTCTAATACTTTTAAGACAGCTTCTTTTTTATAAATACATATTATTACTGATTCATTTTCATACTATGGTCATATTTACAACAACCAGGTAAATTATTATAAGCATCTAAGTCGCCTTTTGCTTTTTCGGTATCGTAACCAGAAGCAGCAATTGCTTTATGAATTTCCATTGCATTTGTTTTGCTATTGTCGAAAGAAATATCGATTTTCTTTCTATCCACATTCCAACTTGCTGTTGCTACACCTTCAACATTTTTTGCAGCTTTTTCAATCGTTTTTTTACACATACCACAATTTCCTCTAACACCAAAAGAAATATTTGTTGTTGCCAATTCTTTAGAAACTTCCGTTTTATTAGTATTTGTTTCTTTTTTACCTTCGTTTTTACAGCTTGTAAATACCATTGCTGTAACTATTACTAAACTTAAAATTACTTTTTTCATTTGTTTAAAATTTAATTTATTTATTATTCTATTACTTGTTTTACTTCTCCACAGGTTAACATTTTATCTCCATAATAAGGGTTAATTATTTTTTCTTCTTTACTTAACCAATAAGCGCCTCTATTGTTATTTGCCATAGGGCAAAATTCTACATATACTTTTTCGTCGATGCCGAATATTTGAATAGTATTAATTAATTTTATTGAAAGATCTTTAAAATGGTTTCTTTGTTCTTTAATTTTTGAGGTTTTAGAAATTAAAGTTGTAGCTTCTTTTATTTCTTTTTCTAAAGACATCCAATTATTATGAGTTTTGTTTTGTTTAAGCTGTTTCATATCAACTTTAGCTATATTTTCCAATATTATTTTTGATGCAGATATAGCTTTATTAGTATCTTCCTGAACCAAAGCATCTTTTAGCTTTATATATTCATTAAAAACATTTTTCAATTGATTTTGAAATTCTTTAGATACTTTTACTCTTTCTTTTTTAGTGAAGTTGTTTGCCATTCCATTATGATTTTCGTGACCAGCCGTAACTTTTCCATCTTTTTTATTCATCATGGATTTTTTTCCTTGCAATTGAGCAGCTGCATCTACAGTAAAGGTTCCATTTGTTACAATTTCATCACCATTTTTTAGGCCTTCTAAAACTTCGTAAAACTCTCCAATTCTATTGCCTAATGTAACTTCTTGCATTTCAAAAACAGATTCATTCGCACTTGTTTTTTTATAAACTACAGAACGTTTTCCTGTCCACAAAACTGCAGATGATGGAACAGTTACTGTTTCTTCGTTATTAGAATTAATTCCTTTAGTTTTTCCTTCGACAAACATTCCTGGCTTCAATTCGTTATTTCTATTATTAAGCACAACTCTTAATTTTACAGTTCTTGTTTTCGTATCTAAAACAGGATCTATAAAATCTACTTTTGCCGTAATTTTTTTATTGGTATTTGTGGTTATAGAAATTTCTTGTCCTTTTTTAAATAGATGAATTTGATTCTCATAAACATCGAAATTTGCCCAAAGAACAGAAAGATTCGAAACTTTAAATAATGCTTCTCCTAATGCAACATGGTCTCCTTCTTCTACCATTTTTTCTGTAACTGTTCCTGTTTGTGTTGCATAAATTG
Source organism: Polaribacter cellanae (assembly GCF_017569185.1). Lineage (NCBI taxonomy): Bacteria > Pseudomonadati > Bacteroidota > Flavobacteriia > Flavobacteriales > Flavobacteriaceae > Polaribacter > Polaribacter cellanae. Next base: position 1,197,312 of record NZ_CP071869.1, read on the forward strand.
GAAAGTTTTGAATTGGTTTACCAGAGTTTTCTATTAAATTTATTTGTGCATCTGTTAGTTTTTTAATTTTTAGCTTTCTTCGAACTGCTTTATATAATTCTAGTTGCGATTCTTTTATAGATGATGCTGTAATTAACTCTTGTTGAGAAGCAAATAATTCTGGAGAATAAATAGTTGCCAATAATTGCCCTTTTCTAATTTTCTCTCCAGTTGAAGCAACCAATAATTTTTCTATTCTACCTGCAAAATGAGACACTTGAACTGTATTTAAGTTTTCATTTTCTACAATTTTACCAGATAATTTAATAGCATTATTTTCTATTTTACCTCCTCCAACAATAGACGTTTTAATGTTAGCTAAAGCCATCGCATTTTCTGTGAGCTTAAATTGGTCTGCCATTAAACCGTCTGCACTACTTTCTGCAGGAATTAAATCCATTCCACAAATAGGGCAATCGCCAGGTTCTGGTTGCATAATTTGTGGATGCATGGAGCAGGTCCACATTTGATCCGCTTTAGAGGATTTCTCATGATTGTGAGTTGTTGTCGAATTATTAGAAGAACTTCCGAAGAAGAAATATCCTAATAATAAACCAAAAGCAAGAATTCCTAAATAGATTACTATATTTTTATTTTTCATTTTCTAATCGTTTTACCATTACTTTCGTTTCTGTTTTTAAATATTGATTTGGATTTTTCATAATTTTTAGTTTTATCGTTAAATTTTAGTAGTTCTTAATCTTAATGCATTCGCGATTACAGACACAGAACTAAAACTCATTGCTAATGCTGCAATCATTGGTGATAATAATATTCCGAAAAAAGGAAATAAAACCCCTGCTGCAATTGGCACACCTAAAGTGTTGTAAATAAGTGCAAAAAATAAATTCTGTTTAATGTTTTTCATAACACCATTACTTAAGTTTCGTGCTTTTACAATTCCGTGTAAATCGCCTTTTACCAAAGTAATCATTGCGCTTTCAATAGCAACATCTGTTCCAGTTCCCATAGCAATACCAACATTACTTTTTGCTAAGGCTGGTGCATCGTTAATTCCATCTCCTGCCATTGCAACAACCTGTCCTTTTTCTTGTAATTCTTCTACGGCTTTGAGTTTATCTTTTGGCAACATACTTGCTTTAAAATCTTCAAGATTTAATTCTGTTGCAACTGCTTTTGCTGTATTGTAGTTATCTCCTGTTAACATAATTACAGCAATTCCCATTTTCTGTAATTCTTTAATTGATTTTGCACTGGTTTCTTTAATTTTATCTCCAATAACAACATAACCAACTACATTTTTGTCTATTGATAAATAAGAAACTGTTTTTCCTTGCTTTTGGAATGAAACTGCTTTTTCTTCCATTTTTGATGAAATTTTAGCTTTTGCATATTCCATCATTTTTGGGTTGCCTAACGATATTTTTTTATCATTTATAATAGCCTCGACACCTTTACCTGTAACAGCAGAAAAAGAGGTCGATTTTAAAATATTAGCATTTTGTTCTTTTCCATACTTTACAGTAGCTTCTGCTAAAGGGTGTTCGCTATTTGTATTTAAAGAAATAATGTAATTTAAAACTTCTTTTTCGGTATAATTGCTGGTAAAAGAACCTATTTTTTCTACTGTTGGTTTTCCTTCTGTTATAGTTCCTGTTTTATCTACAATTAAGGTGTTTACTTTATTCATTTTCTCTAAGGCTTCCGCATTTTTAATGAGCACTCCATTTTGTGCGCCTTTACCAACACCAACCATTACAGACATTGGTGTTGCCAGTCCTAAAGCACAGGGACAAGCAATAATTAAAACTGCAATAGCATTTACTAAAGCATAAACGTATGCTGGTTCTGGCCCCCAAACTGCCCAAATAATAAAGGTAATTAGAGAAATTAAAACCACCACTGGAACAAAGTAGCCAGAAACAGTATCTGCTAATTTCTGAATAGGTGCACGACTTCTGCTTGCATCGTTTACCATGTGAATAATTTGAGATAGTAAGGTATCGCTACCTACTTTTTGGGCTTTCATTAAAAAAGATTGATTCCCATTTATGGTTCCACTACTTACTTTATCTCCTTCTGCTTTGTTTACAGGAATTGGTTCTCCAGTAATCATAGACTCATCAACAGTAGTGCTACCTTCTGTTATTTTTCCATCAACAGGAATTTTATCTCCTGGTTTTACTTTTAAGATATCATCTAATTCTATTTTATCTATAGATACTTCAACTTCTTCTCCGTTAACAATTTTTGTTGCTTTATTAGGGGCTAATTTTAAGAGTTCTTTTACTGCGGAATTTGTTTTACTATGTGCACGTGCTTCTAATAATTGCCCCATTAAAACAAGTGTTAATATTACAGTTGCCGCTTCAAAATAAACGTGTACAGCACCAAATTCTGTTTTAAATTGATCTGGAAAAACATCGGGAAAAAGCATTCCAAAAACACTAAAAACCCAAGATACCCCTGCACCTATACCTATAAGTGTAAACATATTTAAATTCCAAGTTTTTATACTTTTATAGGCACGTTCGAAAAACATCCAAGTCGCATAAAATACTACAGGAATTGATAATACAAATTGAACCCAATTCCAGTTTTTTTGTTCTAAAATATCATATAACGGATTATTACTTAGCATTTCACTCATTGCTATTAAGAAAATAGGGAGCGTAAAAGCAACAGCAATCCAAAACTTTTTAGAGAGTTTTTTATATGTTTTTTCTTCTGCAGAAATATCTGCTTCCAGTGGTACTAAATCCATACCACAAATAGGGCAAGAGCCTTCTTCATCTTTTACAACTTCTGGATGCATTGGGCACGTCCATTGCTCTGAATTTGTAATTGACAGATTAACTTCTTCAACTAAATCCATTCCACAAACTGGACAATCTCCAGGCTTGTTATACGTCTTTTCGCCTTCACAATGCATTGGGCAATAAAAAGTACCTGTTCCTGTTCCTTTTTTGGGGGCTCTTTTTACTTCTTTTATGTGTTGATGATCTCCATGTTTGTGAATACTATATCGCCCACCATCTTTTTTTAAAGCTTCTTGAAAAGCTTCTAATTTAATATGAGATTCCATTTCTATGGTTGCTGCTGCTTTCTCTAAATCGACTGTTGCTTTCGAAACACCTGTAACTTGTGAAAGTATTTTTTCTACGTGACCTCTACAACCATTACAAGTCATTCCGTGAATATGATATGTGTGTTTCATTTTATCATTATTTAGAATAAAAATACTATATCTGTGACCATCATTTTCTAAAGCTTCTTGAAAAGCTTCTAATTTAATATGAGATTCCATTTCTATGGTTGCTTCTGCTTTTTCTAAATCTACAGATGCTTTTGTAACACCTTTAACTTTTGAAAGATTTTTTTCTACGTGACTTCTACAACCATTGCTAGTCATTCCTGTTATTTTATATGTGTATTTCATAATTTTTAAGTTTTACATTTTCATCATTTCTTCTTCATCCATTTCCATTCCCATTTTCATATTTCCATCTTTATCTGTGTGTGATTTCATGAAAAGAAATTGAAACAGGAAAACAAGAGCTATTCCTATAACTGCTACTACAAGTACAAAAGGGTCGTTAACATATTTTATATAAATAAATGCTGATAAAATAACAATATCCATCACTATTGCTATTATTGGAATAACTGGATTAAATTTCACTTCTTTTTTAAGGTATCTGAAAAGTCCCCAATGAATCGCAATATCCATAATCAAATAAAAAATGGCTCCAATGGAAGCTATACGAGTTAAATCGAACAGAATAGTTAATAGTATTGCTAAAGAAACAGTAAAAATTAACGAAGGATTTTTAAGTTTCTTCATTTTGTTTATATCAGGCACTTGCTTTATATTACTCAACATTCTTAATATTCTTGAGGCAGAATATACGCTGGCAATTACACCAGAAACTGTTGCTACAATAGCCAGTAAAATTGTTAAAATTGCCCCCCATTTGCCAAACAGTGGTTTTGCTGATGCTGCTAAAGCATAATCTTTTGCTACTATAATTTCTTCAACACTTAAACTACCAGCAACCGACAATGCTAAAATAACATAGATAATTGTACAAACTGCAATTGAAATAATAATGGATCGTCCTACATTTTTATGTGGATTTTTAATATCATCACCTTGATTTGTAATCGTAGTAAACCCTTTAAAAGCAAGAATAGACAATGCCAAAGCTGCTACAAATCCAAATCCTTCAGGTAAAGCTTTATTATTAGTTGCTACATAATTACCTATTATAGTTGGCAAACCTGAAATTATTAACCCAGAAATTGCCAACAATGCAATACCTGCTACTTTAATAATTGCTGTAAAGGTAGCAGTTGCTTCAATAATTTTATTACCAGAAATATTTATAATATAGGCTACTCCAATAAGAACTACACCTAATATGGATGCATATCCTGAATATTCTTCTGGAAATAAGCGTAAAGTATAAGCTCCAAAAGTACCAGCAACCAAACTTTCTGCAACTACCATTGAGATGTACATTAGCAGAGAGAAAGATCCTGCTGCTGTTCCAGGACCGAAAGCTTTTGTTAAAAATTTTACTATACCACCAGAAGAAGGATACGCATTTGAAAATTTAACGTAAGAATACGAACTAAAACCAACTACAATTGCGCCTGCTATAAATACAATTGGAAACAAATCGCCTACTAACTCTGCAATTTGCCCCATTAGTACAAAAATACCTGCACCAATCATTACACCTGTACCCAAAGAAACAGAGCCTAATAATGAGAGTTTTTGGTTGGTTGTTTTTAGCATTTTCATTTTATTTTAATTTTGTACGCATTGCTTCAGAAATATTTTCTGCATAAACACCATAAGCATCTACCAATAATCCTTTAATTCCGTTTTTTGATGAAATGGCGTAAAGAACGCTATTATCATCTGTACTGCTCATTCCTTCAAAACGATGCATCTCATCTACATCAAAATCTTCTGGATGTAATTTTAGATTTAAGGAGTTACATTCTATATGTTTTGGGCATAGGTTTAAGTTATACGTGTATCCGTTTGCTTGTAAAGTGCTTATTGCTTCAGAAAGAGTGTCGTAGCTTTTCATTACTTTAATTTATTTATAAATGAATTGTCATCACAGGTTTTTTCGAGTTATTTGTAATGTTTTCGGCAATACTTTTAGAGAAAATGTTAGATAAACCACTTCTATTATGTGTGTACATTGCTACTAAATCTACATCATTATCTTTTTGAAACGTTTCTATACCTTTTAAGATGGTAGGTTCGTTATAAACGTACATTTCATAATTTTCTAATTCTGAAAAGTTTGTTAAAAATTCTCTAATTGGCTCTATGCCATTTTTAATATTATTAAAATCTTTATTTGTATTGATATTTAATAAATGAATTTTTGATTTGCATTTCTCTGCTATTTTAATAACTTGTTTAAAAGCGTTAGATATATCTTCCTTAAAATCAGAAACAAAAACAATATTTTTAAAAGGAAATCGTATAGCATCTTCTTTAACCACTAAAATAGGAACGTGTATATCTCTAATAATTTTTTGAATATTACTACCAAAAAATTGTTTTGAAAAATCTTTTTGTGTGCCTTTACTACCTGTTATCAAAAAGTCGTGATGAAAATTATGTGAATGTACAGAAATTGCTTTTACATCTGAAATATATTCCAAGAAAGTTCTGGATTTTAAACCTTTGTCTTCAGCTTCTTTATCAAGGCTTTTTAACTTGCTTTTGGCAATGCCAATCGCTTTTTGAGTATCAGGATATTTATGTTCGTCTGTTTTATTTAACTTTACCCAGTCTACTGGTGTATGTATTTGATGTAAAAAATGAATTTCAGCATTAAAAAGTGTGGCCATTTCAATTGCTAAATGAGCTGCTTTATCGCAAGTTTCTGAAAAATCTGTAGGAACTAAAATGTTTTTCATAATCAATTAGATTTTTAGTTTTTTAAATAAGGTGTAAGAATGAATTATCTTCCATTTTTCGAGTATTTTTTGCAATATTGATGTTACTAACTAACAGGTTATATTTTATTGTACCATGGGTATTGTGCGTTATTGCTATGACAATCATAACAAGATATTTGCAACTTGTTTTTTACGTTATTTGTCGCATTATTTACCAACATAAAATCGGTTACTGGAACAATAATATTTTGGTTGAGTTCTGTGGAAATGAATTGTATTCCCACAAAAGCAACCAATAAAACCAACAATATGATTTTAACTGTTTTCATTTAGTTAATTTCTCTTTGCACTTTACCACACTTCAACATTTTACTACCATAATAAGGGTTACGCACTTCTTTACTCATACTTAACCAAGCACTTCCTTTTTTATACATTGGGCAATATTGCTCATATAATTTATTAAAAGCACCAGTTATAGCAACCATATCAATCATATTCTTACTTAAAACTTTAAAGTGTTCTCTTTGATATGCTATTGGGCTTTTGGATATATGCTCTGCGTGTTCTTTGGCATCAACAATAATATCCTTTAGTTCTAATTTTTGACCATCAGTATATTTAGAAACATCTAAATTTTTTAAACTTTTTTCTAATGAAGCAGCCAATTCTTTTGCTTTTGCTTCGTCATTAGAAATCAATGCATCTTTTAACATAAAATAACCAGAAAGAATTGCTTCTACTTTGGCATCTTTTTTTAAATTTCTGTGGTTTATTTTTTCTTTTTTCTGTGCATTGGTAGAAGAAATCACTAAAAATAGTATTGCTACCAAACTAATTTTTAAATTTTTCATTTTAATTGTTTTTAAATTTATATTTGATTTACTACTATTTATTCTTAAAATCTTACTGATAATCCACCACCACTGCCAAAACGATTGTCGTAACTCGCCATTAAAGAGAAATTTCTTGATAGCATATATTCTGCTCCTGCGCTCCAAACTGTTTCTGAAATGAAATCTTTATTTACTGGTAAAGTATTAACAAAACCTAAATCTATTTGGTATTCGTAATAACCGAAAACAAACAGTTTAGGAAAAACCATTATACTGCGTCCTAATCCAATCCTTGGTCTTAATTTATTATCGACTCTAACATCTAAATTGAATAAGTAAGGTGTTAAATATCGAAGACCAACAACTGCTGTAGTATTTAATTTATCTAAACTACCATGTGTTTCATTCTCTACATTTACTCCACCAAATACTCTTAAATAATCATGTAAATAGCGTTCATAAGTAAATTCTCCCTCCAAATTTTTGTTCCATCCGTATTCGAAAGATGCATTAAATTGATTTCTTAAATTAGAAGTTGTTAAATTAATTGCTGTGTTATTTGAAGCAATGTCTGCCAATCCCCAAGAATACCATTTATCTGTTTCTGCGATAATTTTTGAAGCTGAAAATTCATCCATTCTTGGGTCTCTTGGTGTGTTATAAGACATTACTCTTGCCATACCACCCATCATATGATACAGAATATGGCAGTGGAAAAACCAGTTGCCAGCTTCATCGCCATTGTTTCCATAAAACTCTAAAGTTACTTTTTGCATTGGTGGCACATTTACTGTATGCTTTAATGGTGAATAGTCTCCATTTTCATTCAACACTCTAAAGAAATGACCATGTAAATGCATTGGGTGGTGCATCATTGTTAGGTTATTAAATGTAATTCTTGTTACCTCTTTATTATTTATTTTTATATTATCAGCTTCAGATAATGGCACACCATTCATACTCCAAGTATAACGATTCATATTACCTGTAAGGTTTAGTAGGATTTCTTTTACAGGAACATTTTTATCATAGTTGGTTTTCTCTGGCGACTTTAAGTAATCGTAATTATATTCAGCAAATAAATCCATTCTATGCATTTTCATTGCTGGCATAGTATTCTTTTTCTTCATATCCGTTCTTGCCATATTAGAATGATTCATTTTGTCCGTTTTCATATCACTATTCTTCATACCACCATCCATTTTCATTCCTTTCATTTTATCCATCTGCATCCCATATTTATCTTTTATTTTAAAACGTTCGTCTTTACTTGGACGATATTTTAATGCATGCGCACCCATTTTCATATCCATCTTAGCCATTTTCATCATCATTCCAATTTTATCTGGTTTCGGGATTTCTTGTGCTTTTAAAACTTTCCCATTTCCCAAAAATGCAGATGCTGTTCCAGAACCATCTTGTGAAGTAATTTTGAATTCTATTTTTCCTTCTTTTGGAATGGTTACAATAAAATCGTAAGTTTCTGCAATGGCTATAAATGTTTTGTTCTTTTTTACAGGTACAACATCTAATCCATCTGCAGAAACCAATAGAGGGTCTTTACCACCAAAAGTCATCCAAAAAGAAGTAGAAGCTCCTCCATCTATAATGCGTAATCGTACTTTTTCTCCTGGTTTAAATTCTGGATACTCAATGCTTTCTTCTCCATTAATTAAAAATGCAGAATAATAAACATCTGCAATATCTGCACCTTCCATACGCTGTTTCCAAAAATTGAGTTGTGCTCCAAATGCGCCACGAGCAATTACTTTATTAAGCGGAGTTGATGTTCCTTTTTTAATGCCATACCATTCGTTACCTCTTTTTAAATTTTTAAGAACACTCATTGGTTTTTCGTTTGTCCAATCAGATAGCATTAGCACCAATTCTTTATCATATTCTAACACTTTTTCTTTAGGTTGAATAACAATGGAACCATAAACACCGCTTTGTTCTTGCAACATCGTGTGAGAATGATACCAATAAGTACCAGATTGTTTTAATGGAAATTCGTATTTCTGTGTATGCCCAGGTTTTATAGGTGGTGTATTTAAGTAGGGAACACCATCATAAAAATTTGGTAATAAAAGTCCGTGCCAATGTACAGAGGTTTCTACACTCATTTTATTTTTTACATAGATAACTGCATATTCACCTTCTGTAAACTCTAAAGTTGGCCCAGGAATTGTTCCGTTAACGGTCATTCCCATAACGTCTTTTCCTGCTTTATTTACAGTTGCTTTACGCAAAGTTATGGTGTATTCTTTTACTGGAAGATTATTTATATTTCCTTCTGTTACTTTTTTCTCTTGTGCAAAAACTATGGTAGTTAAGGCAATAAGAAATATAAAAATTATTTTAGTTTTCATTCTATTATTCATTTTAGAAGTAATCAAAGTTACTACAGAACAAAAAGATATTTTATTCTAATTATGGTTCATATTTATACAATTTGGTCTAAAGATTTTCTATTCCAAGTTTGAAATTTTTTATAATCTGTCATTGTAATTCCTGTACTATTTTTAAATTGTTTTGCCAAATGACTACTATTTTTATAGTTTAAACTGTATGCTATTTCAGAGAAGTTTAATTGATTCAATTGTATGTATTCTTTTACTTTTTCAATCTTCAGACTTATAAAGTATTTTTCGAGTGTTATGCCTTCAGATTTACTGAAAGATTTACTTAAAAAAGAATAGGTTTTCCCCAATTCATTTGCTAATTCAGAAAGTATATAATCTGTTTCATTTTTATCTATATGCTTAATAAGTGCAATTTTAATTTTCTCAATCAGTTTTATGGAAGTCTCTTTTACAAGTCTAAAACCTTCTTTTTTTAAGGCTTCTTCGAGTTTGATAAAATTGTTGTTTATATTTTCTTCAACTACCACTTTACCTAGCTCTATTGATAAAATCTGAAAGCCTTCATTATTGAATATTTGACTAACAACTGTTTTACAACGCTTACAAACCATATTTTTTATATTTAATGTTTGCATCATTTTAATTCGTTAAATAATTAATAATTGTGGTTTGAATGAAATAAGATTTAATAGACTCTATTTGATTCATTTGAAACTTTAATTGCAATTCTTGAATATCTAAAACATCATTAAAATCAATCGTTCCTGTTTCGTAACTTTTCATTAGAATATCTTCAGCATTTTTCGCTTGTTTTAGGTTTTTAGTTTGTGTTTTGTAACTTATTCTTGCAGAAATACGGTTATTTATTGCTTGGTCTAAAAGTGTTTCTAATTTGTTTTTTCGATCTTGTTTTTGTTCTAAAATTTCTTGCTGTTGTAATTTATTTTGTTTGGTTTTCGATGTGTAACTGTTGTTAAAAATAGGTATAGAAATAGAAACCATAGGCATTAAAATATCTTTACCATTATCACTAAAGTTCATATTTGGACGTTTTGCAACATTTACATAATCTAAACCGAAACCAAGCATTGGATTATTTTCTTTTTGGTTTAATAATTCTGATTTTTCGATAGATTTATAAATTTTATCGTACTTTAACAATTCTGGATGCACTGCTATTTTTTTTACATTTATTTCGAAATTTGCTGAAGGAATATCCAATGTATTTAAAACATTAACAGTAATTGTTTTATCTCGATTTAAAAGCTTGTTAAACTTCGTTTGTTCCGCTAAAAATTGTTGATTTAAAACATCTAACAATTCCGCCATTTCATTTTCTCGCATTTGCAATCGTAAAACATCTACAGCAGATGCTTTACCAACTTCTACAGAAGTTAACGCTAAAGTTTCATAAGTTTTAAGTAATTTTATATTTTCTTCTAATACTTTCTGTTTTGCTTTGTTTTCATATAAATTATAATAAGATTGCGAAACAGAGGTAATTAATTTTCGTTTTGTAATTACAATATCTTCATATTTGGCATCTGCCATAGATAAAACATAATTTTCTCTCGAAGTAATTGTACCAAACCAAGGCAACATTTGTTTTACTGAAATCTTAAAACGTTGTGCTCCTGTTCTAGTTTCTGGTTCACTCACAAAATATCCTGCACCAAATTGGGTGTTTGGAATTGTGTTTACTTCGTTTACTTTTTCGGAAGCTCTTTTGTATTGCAATTCGAATTTTTTAATTGTTGGATTGTTCGCCACTGCCTGCTCTAAATAGCTTTGCAATTGCTGACTTTGAAGGTTAAGCACAAAGAAAAAACAACAAAAAGTAAAGATTATCTGAAATTTTATATCTAAATTTTTCATATTAATTAATAATTTGTCTTGGTTCTTCTCTATCTTTTCTATTCTTTTTTTTCAATTTTAACTCTTCTCTCCAACTATATAGAACTGGCACAATAAAATAAGAAGTAATGTCTATAACCATTCCTCCAAAAATTGGAATTGCCATCGGAATCATAATATCGCTTCCTTTTCCTGTGGAAGTTAAAACTGGTAATAATGCTAAAATTGTAGTTACTGTTGTCATTAAACAAGGGCGAATACGTTTTTCTGCAGCTTGTAAAGCGTAAATTCTTATACTTTTTTTATCGGCAGGTTTTTCGCGATTAAATGTTTGTGTTAAATAGGTTGCCATTACAACACCATCGTCTGTTGCAATACCAAATAAAGCTATAAAACCTACCCAAACTGCTACACTTAAATTAATGGTTTTCATGTTGAATAAACCTCTCATATTTTCTCCAAAAAAGCTAAAATTGAAAAACCAATCTTGTCCATACAACCAAACCATAATAAAACCACCTGCAAAAGCTACAGCAATTCCTGTAAACACCATTAACGAAGTAGAAACCGATTTGAATTGAAAATATAAAATCAAGAAAATAATTGCCAATGCTAAAGGAACTACGATAGACAGTGTTTTTTCTGCTCTAATTTGATTTTCATAGGTTCCTGTAAATTTGTAACTAACTCCTTTAGGAACCGTTAATTCTCCAGCATCTATTTTTTGTTGAAATAATTTTTGTGCATTTTCTATAACATCGACTTCTGCAAAACCATCTAATTTATCGAACAGAACATAACCTACTAAAAAAGTATCTTCACTTTTTATAACTTGTGGGCCTTGCTCGTATCTAATTGTTGCTAATTCGCCCAAAGGAACAGGATTTCCTTTTTCAACAGGAATATAAATGTCGTTTATAGATTCTGGGTTGCTACGCAATTCTCTTGGATAACGTACTCTAATTCCATAACGTTCTCTTCCTTCCACAGTTTGCGTTAATTGCATTCCACCAACTGCTACTTTTAAAACACTTTGTACATCTTCAATAGAAATTCCATAACGAGCTATTTTTTCTCTATCGATATCGATTAATAAATAGGGTTTTCCTACAATTCTATCTGCAAAAACGGCTTCAACTTTAATACCTTCTGCTTGTTTTAAAAGACTTTCTAATTGCAACCCAAAAGCTTCAATTTGTTTTAAATCTTGCCCTTTTACTTTTATTCCCATTGGTGCACGCATTCCTGTTTGTAACATTACCAATCTTGTTTCTATCGGTTGCAATTTTGGTGCAGATGTAACACCTGGCAATTTGGTAACTTTTACAATTTCATTCCAAATATCGTTAGGAGAATTAATTTCTGGTCGCCAGTTTCTATAGAATTCGCCATTGTTATCTTCGATAAGTTGGTTGTGTTCTAGTTTTGTAAAACTTGCATTTTCTGAATTGTTTGGGTTTTTAATAAATTGTCCGTTTTTCAATTTAAAAGCACCCTCTTTATTTACTTTGTAACGCTGTCTTTTTCCTTCTGAATTTCGCATATATTCAGGTTTATACAAAATTATATTTTCGTACATCGATAAAGGTGCAGGGTCTAAAGCCGATTCTGTTCTACCTGCTTTACCAACCACGGTTTCAATTTCTGGAATAGTTGCAACTGCCATGTCTAATTGTTGTAAAACACGTTTGTTTTCTTCGACACCAGAATGTGGCAATGAAGTTGGCATTAATAAGAAAGAACCTTCATTTAAAGAAGGCATAAATTCTTTACCTGTGTTGTTTAAAATCCAGCCTCCAGAAATAAGAACAACAGTAGGTATTATTAAAAATAAAATTTTATTGGCTAAAGCCCACTTTAAAATTTGTGCATAATACCTTCTAAAAACGGAGAATATTCCTAAAATTCCGAAGCAAATAATAGCTACAAAAATTAAATTAATAAAAATACCTCTGTTAAAACCTAATGGTCGCCAATATTCTGCAAGTAAGAATATTATAGCAGCACAAGCAATTATACCATCTGCCTTTGGCATTTTTCCAAAGGGAAGAAAATTAGTAAATCTTTGAATATTAATAATTCCAAAAGCAATTAGAATACTTCCTAACCAAAAACCACTAATTATAGTTACAATTCCTGCAACGATTAAGGCGATATTTATAACATATTTAAACGAGTTTTTAAGTGCTGTTTTTCTAAATAAATAGGCTGCAAAAGGCGGAATTAAAAACAAGGCAATTACCAAAGATGCAGATAATGCCATTGTTTTGGTAAAAGCCAAAGGTCTAAATAATTTTCCTTCTGCACCAATCATTGTAAATACTGGTACAAAACTAATAATTGTAGTTAACACTGCTGTTAAAATTGCACTAGAAACTTCTGCAGTTGCATTATAAATTATTTCGTCTGTAGTAAACTTTGTTCCATCTTTACGATTTTGTAGTTTTTTATCATTTAAATGACGAATCATATTTTCGGCGAGAATTACACCAACATCTACCATGGTTCCAATTGCAATTGCAATTCCTGAAAGTGCTACAATATTTGCATCTACATTAAATAGTTTCATCGTAATAAAAACCATTAATACTGCAACAGGTAATAAACCAGAGATTAAAATGGAAGCTCGAAGATTAAAAACCATTACAACAATTACCAAAATTGTAATGAGAATCTCTAAGGTTAACGCTTCATTTAATGTGCCTATTGTTTCTTTAATTAATTCTGTTCTATCATAAAAAGGAACAATTGTTAATTGAGATATTCTTCCGTCTGCTAAAACTTTTGTTGGCAAACCTCCTTTTAATTCTTCTATTTGAGTTTTTACATTGGTAATTACCTCCATAGGGTTTGCGCCATATCTTGCAACTACAACTCCACCAACAACTTCTGCACCTTCTTTATCTAACAAGCCTCTTCTTGTTGCTGGTCCTAAAGAAACTTTACCAATATCTTTTATTTTAATGGCTGTAAAATCTTCTGAAGTAACCACAGCGTTTTCAATATCTTCAATGGATTTTATGTAACCTAAACCGCGTACTAAATATTCCGTTTTATTTATTTCTAAAGTCTGCGCTCCAATATCTCGATTGCTACTTTTAACAGCTTTTACAACTTGGTTTAAACCAATATTGTATTGTCGCATTAACTCTGGATTCACATCTACTTGATATTCTTGAACATAACCACCAATTGAGGCAACTTCAGAAACACCACTTGCAGATGATAATCCGTATTTTACATAGTAATCTTGGATACTTCGCAATTCTTGTAAATCCCAACCACCTGTAACCTTTCCTTTTTCGTCTCGACCTTCTAAAGTGTACCAAAAAATTTGTCCTAAACCAGTGGCGTCTGGCCCCAATGAAGGGTTTACATCTTCTGGTAATAAATTACTTGGTAATGAATTTAGTTTTTCTAAAATTCGACTTCTACTCCAATAAAACTCTACATCTTCTTCAAAAATGATATAAATACTGGAAAAACCAAACATAGAAGAACTTCTGATTGTTTTAACTCCTGGAATTCCTAATAAAGAGGTGGTTAATGGATATGTAATTTGGTCTTCGATATCTTGTGGTGAACGACCATCCCATTTTGTAAATATGATTTGCTGATTTTCGCCAATATCTGGAATGGCATCTACAGCAACAGGGTCGCTTGGTAAAAATGGAATATTCCAATTAAAAGGAGCGTTTACGGTTCCCCAACCCGCAAAAAGTAAGAGTAATAAAACTGCTACGAGTTTATTTTCTATTAAAAATTTGATGCTTTTATTTAGCATTAGTTTTGATAATTAAACAGTTAAACATTGGTGTTAAAAAAACACCGAATACAACAATTTATCCTTATAACATTATAGTTATAGGATATTACAGTTTATTGTTTAAAAAAATCAAATTAAATAAGTCTCGTCTATCTTAAAGATTTCTTTGATGACGAGTGGTGGTTTGTATGTAGAATAATTAGAAACTTTCTTATCTAAATCTTTAAAAAGATTCAGGTAAGTATAGATAAATGAAGCTATAAATAATTCTTGGTTGAAAGAAATATGATCTATTTGGAATTGTACTCCATCTTGACCATCAATTAATAATTGTTCGTCTTTACAACAATCTTTCTTAACTATTGTACAACCAGAAATAGTAACAGAAGTATCTTGCTTGCTTTCCATACCACAAGTAGATACTTTGCTAAAAACAGAAGCATCTATAAGCGTATCTCCACAAAAATGTTTTGTGATAGCGAACGACGTTGTAGAAAATAAAACTACAAACGACATTAAAACAGCTACTATTTTATAAGAGAATTTTGTCATTCTAAATGCAAATTTAATCAAAAATTAGAAAACAGACTTTCTATTATGTTAAAATTAAGTTATAAGCTGTCTTGTATTTACTTTTCTATTAAACTCGAATACATAGCAATTCTAATTTTTTCTTCGTTTATCCAACCACTATAAGCACTATAATTTTTAGTAATTTCGTTATTCGCTTTTACTTCTTCTAACGTTTTTCCATTGTCGATTTCCAATTGAATTTTCTCTCTTAAATCTACCAACATATTTTTATAAGCAATTAACTCTTCTCTGTTAGATAGGTTTCCATGCCCAGGAATTATTTTGGTATTATTATCTGCCAATAAAATAACTTTTTCTGCAGCTGTAATTACTCCATTTACATTTCCACCAGAATTTAAATCGATATAAGGAAACTTTCCTTGAAAATAAGTATCTCCCATATGAACCACATTGTTCGCAGTAAAATAGATAATTGCATCTCCATCTGTGTGTGCATTGTGTACGTGAGAAACTAAAACATCATCATTATTTATATGCAACATTAAATCTTTTGAAAACGTAATTACAGGCAATGCTTTTTTTGGTGACGCTTTTTTAGTTCTTCCTCTTACCTTGGAATCTGTACTCATTCTTTTTCTTACATTATCGTGTGCAACAATTATAGCACCTTCTTTTTGCATGTTTTCGTTTCCTCCTGTATGATCTCCATGCCAATGAGAGTTTACTAGATATTTTATAGGTTTCGCTGTAATTTCTTTAATCGCATTTAATATTTTAGGGGTTAAAGGCGCGAATTGATCGTCGATCATAAATACTGCATCTTCTCCCACAAAAAGACCTATGTTTCCTCCTTGTCCTTTTAGCATATAAATATTGTCTGTTAATTTCTCTGTAATTATTTTTACTTCTCTATTTTGCGAGTTTATAGAAAATGTAACTGTAAAAAGTAGTACTAGTAATGTTGATAGTTTCATAATATGGTTCTGTCTCTTTTTTAGTTTGATAAGATACAACGTTTTTTTAGTAGTTAATTTAAAGATTCCTTACATTTATTTATTGCTAACTATTTCAGAATGAAAAGTATCTAAAAAATGATTTTATTTTAGTGTTTTTTTACCAAAAAAAACATTGCAGAACTAAAAAATGATTTTATATTTGCATCTCTTTACCATGCGAAAGTAGCTCAGTTGGTAGAGCGTCAGCCTTCCAAGCTGAATGTCGCCAGTTCGAACCTGGTCTTTCGCTCTAAAAGCTTCATTAGAAATAATGAAGTTTTTTTTTGTTTAAAAATTTCTTAAAAATCAAAAAAATAAGGTGAGAAGTTTATATCGAGCGAAGTCGAGATGAACCTGGTCTTTCGCTCTAAAAGCTTCATTAGAAATAATAGAGTTTTTTTTATGCCTATATGCCTAAAAGTTTCTTAAAAAAATAAGGTAAAAAGTTTACTCATAAAGTTTGTCTTGCTGTAAGCATTTCATACCCAATACTGGAGAAAATCCTTTCAAGATAACAAACTGAGTAGAAAAACTGGAAGGAAAAAACGAATTTTAATAGTATTTAAAATGATTTCAACCTATCTCCAAAAATCAATAATAACACAATAGGAACTGCCAATAAAATAACCATTAATTTATTTGTTGAAATTAGTGAAGGATATAAAACCAAAGTAGTTGCAAAACCACCCATTGCTCCTCCTAAGTGTGCTGCATGACCAACGTTTCCTAATTGTTTTTTCATTCCATAAATGGAATATAACAAATATCCTATTCCGAAAATATATCCTGGAATTGGAAGAGGAATATAAAATAAATACAGACTCATATCTGGATACAATAATATGGACGAATATATAACCCCAGATACTGCTCCAGATGCTCCAACTGCACTGTAATAAGGCTCTTTTTTATGGTAAGTCAAAGAATATAAACTCCCAGCCAATAAACTACCAAAATAAATAATTAAGAAATAAGGAGTTCCTAACATTCCAGAAACGATTCTTCCAAATAAATATAAAGCATACATATTAAAACCTAAATGCATCCAATCTACATGTAAAAAACCAGAAGTAAACATTCTTATTTTTTCTCCAGATATAATTTTACTTACTTGAAACTTATATTTATCTAAAAAAGAGTAATCGTTAAATCCTTTCATCGAAACCAAAACATTGGCTATAATAATAAGTAAAATTGCGCTATTTATATTTTCTATCATAGAACAAACATAATAAAAACCATTAGTAATATCTCTTTTCGTTTTAAATTTAAATACGATATTTGCAATATTAAAACCATATTATGCAATTTCTTGTTTTTGCGCTTACTTACCCAATTATTTGGATTCTATCGAGATTACCAATGAGATTATTATATATAAAGTCCGATGTTTTTTACTTTCTAATTTATCATGTTATTGGTTATAGAAAAGCAGTGGTTTTAGAAAATTTAAAAATGGCTTTTCCTAAAAAATCGGAAGAAGAACTTTTAAAAATTAGAAAAAAATTCTTTAAACATTTAATGGATTTAATGATGGAGAGTGTAAAAGCTTTCTCTATTTCTGAAAAAGAAATTTTAAAACGTTATAAATACAAAAATCCAGAATTGGTAAACGAATTTGTAAAGCAAGGAAAAAGTATTGCCTTGGTTGGTGCACATCTAGCAAATTGGGAATGGTCTATTACATTGCCATTAGTAATAGAAACAGAAGTTTATGGTGCTTACACAAAATTGAATAATAAATATTTCGAAAAATATGTAAGACTATCAAGAGAAAAATTTGGTGTTAGGGGTTACAAAACATCTGAAATGGTAAAAGGAATGCAAAGAAGGTTTTCCGAAAACAAAAAAGGTGCTTATATTTTATTGAGTGACCAGTCTCCACAACCTCACAAAACCTATTATTGGCGAGAATTCTTCAACATAAAAGTACCTGTTCATACAGGTGCAGAGATGCTTTCGAAAAGGTTCGATTTGGTAGTAATAAACTACGTTGCAAAAAAAGTGAAAAGAGGGTATTACGAAATAGAATTTCAACTAATAACAGATTCTCCAAAAGAGTTTGAAGATTATAAAGTTATAGATTTATATACTGAGTTGACAGAAAAAAACATCTTACAACAACCTGAATTTTATTTGTGGTCTCACAAAAGGTTTAAGCATAGAGATAAAGTGCCAAAAGAGTTTTTGTAGTCTAAAAATAATTTCCTTAAAAAAGGAAAAAATTAATCCTTATAAAACCAATCATTTACCAATTGATGCTCAATTGCAGGCACTGTTTTGTGAGCATAATCGTTTTTAATTGGATGGTATTCGTAGTCTTGAGACCAGTTTTCGATATTTTTAGACAATTCTTTTAAAGAGTTGCATATAAATTCTACTTCCTTATTTGTAATTGTTGGATGCACAGATAGGCGAACCCAACCAGGTTTATCTGTATTACAGCCGTGTAAAATTTGGTCTTTAATTCTGTTTGATGTTTCTTGATCTACATTTAGTAAAAAATGCCCATAAGTTCCTGCACAAGAACAACCACCTCTGGTTTGAATTCCAAAACGATCGTTTAATAATTTTACCACTAAATTAAAGTGATACTTTTCAAAATAAAAAGAAAAAATACTCAATCTTTCTTTATGATTTGGTGCTAAAATTTTAACACCTTCAAGATTTTCTAGCGTTTTAAAGATTACTTTATTAATTTCGTCTTCTCTTTTTTTAATGTTTTTAACGCCCATTTCTTCTTTCAACTGAATCGCTAAAGCAATTCTAATTGTTTGTAAGAAAGCTGGTGTTCCTCCATCTTCTCTGGTTTCTACATCGTCGAAATAATCGTGTTCTCCCCAGGGATTTGTATAACTTACGGTTCCTCCTCCTGGATTATCTGGAATTGTATTTTTGTACAATTTTTTATTGAAAACCAAAACCCCAGAAGTTCCTGGTCCTCCCAAAAATTTATGTGGCGAAAAGAAAATTGCATCTAAATACTCATCCTCTTCTTCTGGATGCATATCAATATCTACATAAGGTGCACAACATGCAAAATCTACAAAACACAAACCGTTATAACTGTGAATTAGTTTTGCAATTTTATGATAAGCTGTTTTAATTCCTGTAACATTAGAACAAGAAGTTATGGAAGCTATTTTTATTTTACGATGTGCGTGCTTTTTTATACATTTTTCGAAGCTTTCTAAACATACTAAACCTTCGTTATTACATGGTACAACTTCTACATCTGCAATGGTTTCTAACCAAGAAGTTTGGTTAGAATGGTGTTCCATATGGCTCACAAAAACAATGGGTCTTATGTCTTCTGGAACTGTTGTATGCTCTTTTAAACTTTCGGAAACTTTTAAACCTAATATTCGTTGAAATTTATTTACAACGCCTGTCATACCAGAACCTGATGTTATTAAAACATCATTTTCATTGGCATTTACATGTTTTTTTATAATTTTTCTAGCTTCGTGATAAGCCAACGTCATTGTTGCACCAGAAGTAGAGGTTTCTGTATGTGTATTTGCCACAAAAGGTCCGAATTTATAAAGCATTTTTTCTTCAAGAGGTAAATATAACCTACCACTTGCAGTCCAGTCTGTATAAATTAAATCTTGTTCTCCATAAGGAGACATAAATTTTTGATCTATACCTACAATGTTTTTTCTAAACTGACTGAAATACTTTTCTAAATGCATAATTGTCTGTTTTAAAATAATCTAAATTTCCCTCCTATTAAAATGGTATTTTCGAAAAAATAAAAACTTTGTGAAGCCGAGTCTGCAGAACTTAAAGATGTTTTAATATCTGGCATATTAATGTAACCTATTTTATAATCTGCTTGAATATAAAAATGTTTTAAAAACGTAATGTTTAATCCTGCTCCTGCCGAAATTCCCCAACCCGATATATGAAAATTATCGTGTCTTTCTTTTCCTAATAAAGAAGTATCTGTTCTTGGGTATAAAACTCCTGCCCCCAAACCTTCTGTTAGGTTTATTTGTAGGTTATCTAATTTAAAACCAAACCAATGGTCTATATTATCGAAACGTTTTACTTCCACATTTACATAGTTTAAACCATCTGTATGTTCAAACCTTAAAAAATCTTCAGCCAATACAATATCTTGGTTTTTATAAGAGCCATCATATTTTTTATTTCCAATATTAATATTTCCATTAATTTTAACCTTTTGGTCTGCAATCATTACATATTTCATGTGGTCTACACCAATTGAAATGGTATAATTTTCTTTAAAGAAATAACCAATTCTGTAATTATTTTGCGGAATGGTAATATTTGCTGGATTAAAATAATCGTTAAAAGAGAATTTTGTTTGCCTGTCTTCTGCTCTTACATCAGACAAGGTAAAATCGTAATCTTTTCCTTTAAATCGAATATCTGAATTTGTGTAATTTGCCCAGTTCCAACCCCAGTAGATAAAAAACTTTCCTTTGTTTACTATTTTCTTTTTTTTGGGAGCTGAATTATTTTGTTGTGCTACAACCCCAAAAAAACTAAAAAGTAAGATTCCTAAAATGATGCTATTTATTTTCAAAAGTTCTAATTATTTATTTGATAATTTCTTTAATTTCATTGATAAAACGAACTGCTAAATCGTCTGCTTTTTGTTGTGATTTTGCTTCTGTATAAATTCTAATTATTGGCTCTGTATTCGACTTTCTTAAATGAACCCATTGCTCTGCAAAATCTATTTTTACACCATCTATGGTGTTTACATCTTCATTTTTATATTTACAAGCCATTGTTTCTAAGATATTATCAACATCTATTTCTGGTGTTAATTGAATCTTATTTTTGCTCATAAAATAACTTGGATAAGAGTCTCTTAATTCTTTACAAGACATTTTAATATTTGCTAAATGTGATAAAAACAAAGCAACACCCACCAAAGAATCACGACCATAATGCGAAGCTGGGTAAATGATTCCTCCATTTCCTTCTCCACCAATTACAGTGTTTGTTTCTTTCATTTTAATTACCACATTTACTTCTCCAACTGCACTTGCAGTATAAGTTCCACCGTGTTTTTGGGTAATATCTCTTAATGCTCTTGAAGACGATAAGTTAGAAACCGTGTTTCCACCACCTAATTTTCCTAACACATAATCTGCACAAGCAACCAACGTATATTCTTCGCCAAACATAGTACCATCTTCGGAAATTAAAGCTAATCTGTCTACATCTGGGTCTACTACAATTCCAAAATCGGCTTTTTCTTTTACTACTAAATTAGAAATATCTGTTAAGTGTTCTTTTAAAGGTTCTGGATTGTGTGGAAATTGTCCATTTGGTGTACAATATAATTCTATACACTCTACGTTTAATTCTTTCAATAAAGCAGGTATAAAAATTCCTCCTGTAGAATTAACGCCATCTACAACTACTTTAAAGTTTGCTTTTTTAATGGCTTCTACATCTACCAATTCTAAATCTAAAACTGCTTGAACGTGTTTTTGTAAATAGGAACTGTCTTTAGAATAGGTCCCTAAATCGTCTACTTCTGCAAAAGAAAAATCTTCGCTTTCTGCTAATTCAAGAATTTTTTCTCCTTCTGCTCCGCTTAAAAATTCTCCTTTTTCGTTTAATAATTTTAAGGCATTCCATTGTTTTGGATTGTGGGATGCTGTTAGAATAATTCCTCCATCCGCGTTTTCCATTGGTACTGCAATTTCTACAGTTGGTGTGGTAGACAAACCTAAATCTACAACATCAATTCCTAAACCAAATAAAGTATTGGCGACCAAACTCGAAATCATTTTTCCAGAAATACGTGCATCTCTCCCAATAACAACTTTAATATCTTTCTTATTATTGTTTCTTGCTTTTATGAATGCGCCATATGCTGATGCAAATTTCACTGCATCTATGGGTGTTAAATTATCAGCAGTTTTTCCGCCAATGGTTCCTCTAATTCCAGAAATTGATTTGATTAATGTCATTCTTTTAGGTTGTGTTTTTGTGATTGATACAAAGATAATCCTATTAAATGATATCGTAAAATAATTTAACAGGTAGTCAACTTTTAAAAGGTAAATTAGTTGGCAGAAATGTGCGTTAGGGATTGAAGCAATTGTTTGAGCTCTTTTTTCTTTTTCAGAAAAAAAGCGAGTGCGTAAAGCCCGACCTTTAGGGAACGCCAAAAAAACAGTTGGCAGTTTTCAGTTGGCAGTTTTTAGCCTAGTATGTTGAATAAAAAATATGAATCTTTATTTATTCTAAAGATACTGAAACAAGTTCAGCATAAAAAAAAGCCGATGCAAATTGCATCGGCTTATATGATAAATTTCTACTGAGATACTGAAACGAGTTCAGCATAAAGAATTACTTCTTCTTTTTTGCTCCAGCTTCCATTTTTTCTTTAAGTGCTGCTAAACCACCAATGTCTCCAAGAGTTGTTTTTTCTGCATCTACAGATTTTTTAGCAGCTGCTTTTATATTTCTCTTTTCTTCTTCTCTAAAGATTGAAGTATGAGAAACAACTACTCGCCTGTATTCTTTAGAAAATTCCATTACAATAAAGTCTACTGTATCTCCTTTTCCTAATTTAGAACCGTCTTCTTTTTCTAAGAAACGTGTTGGTGCAAAACCTTCTACGCCATCTGCAAAAGTTACAACTGCTCCTTTATCGTTCTTTTCTTTAATAGTTCCTTCGTGTGTAGAACCGATTGTGTACGTAGCTTCATGTGCATCCCAAGGATTATCTTGTGTTTGCTTATGACCTAAGTTTAACTTTCTGTTCTCTACATCTAATTCTAATACTTGCACTTCTAATTTATCTCCAACAGTTACAAAATCTGATGGATGCTTGATTTTCTTAGTCCAAGATAAATCAGAAATGTATACTAAACCATCAATACCTTCTTCTAATTCTACAAACACACCGAAGTTCGTGTAATTTCTTACAGTTCCTGTATGTGTAGAGCCAACAGGATATTTAGTTGTAATATCTGTCCAAGGATCTGGGTGTAATTGTTTCATTCCTAAAGACATTTTACGGTCTTCTCTATCTAAAGTTAACACTTGCGCTTCTACTTTATCTCCAACTTTTACGAAATCTTGTGCAGAACGTAAATGGGTTGACCAAGACATTTCAGAAACGTGAATTAACCCTTCTACTCCTTGCTCTACTTCTACGAATGCTCCATAATCTGCTAAAACAACAACTTCTCCTGTTACTTTATCACCTACTTTTAAAGTATCGTCTAAAGCTTCCCAAGGATGTGCAGATAATTGTTTTAAACCTAATTGGATTCTAGATTTGTTATCGTCAAAATCTAAAATTACAACGTTTAATTTTTGATCTAATTCCACAACCTCATTAGGGTGGTTAATTCTAGACCAAGATAAATCTGTAATATGTACTAAACCATCTACACCACCTAAATCTACAAACACACCATAAGAAGTAATGTTTTTAACAATACCTTCTAATACTTGTCCTTTTTCTAATTGGCCAATGATTTCTTTTTTCTGTAATTCGATATCTGCTTCAATTAAAGCTTTATGAGAAACTACAACGTTTTTAAATTCGTGGTTGATTTTCACCACTTTAAATTCCATTGTTTTTTCTACATATTGATCGTAATCTCTAATTGGCTTCACGTCTATTTGAGATCCTGGTAAAAATGCTTCAATTCCGAAAACATCTACAATCATACCACCTCTGGTTCTACATTTAACGAAACCATTAACTACTTCACCAGTTTCATGAGCATTATTAACTCTTTCCCAAGCTTTAATTACTCTTGCTTTTTTGTGAGATAATACTAATTGACCAGAAGAATCTTCTCTTTTGTCTACCAATACTTCTACTGTATCTCCTTCTTTTAAACCTTGGTTGTAACGAAATTCGTTTAAAGAAATAACTCCTTCAGATTTAGAATTGATATCGATAATTGCATCTCTATCCGTAATTCTAATTACAGTTCCTTCAATAACGTCACGTTCGTTTACGAAACCTACAGTTCCTTCCAACGCTTTTTCAAAATCTTGTAATTTTTTTTCGTCAACAGCCTCAATACCTTGTTCGTATTTGTGCCAGTTAAAATCTGCTAAAAATTGTTTTGGATCTTGTTTTTCTTCTACAGCTGGAGTCGCTGCTTCTGTTTGTTGTACTTCAGTAGCTTCTACTTGCTCTTCAGTGTTTTTTGTTTCTTCAGACATGTGTCTAAATTAATTTTGTATCTTATTGTTTTACAGATTTTTAACGATTAAAACGCAAAGAGATGTTTTTATAAATAATTGTTTTTAAATCCTTTTACAAATCTGTTCTCGTAAAAAGGAGTGCAAATCTACAAAAAATACTTGATTTTTAAGTATTTAGATTAAAAAAATATTTTGTCTTTTTTTGGGCGTTCGAGCGGGCTATCCACTATATCTTTTTTTTATTTTAGTAAGTAACTTTTACATTTTCAGTTAATAAAAAAATACTGCTTTAAAAACAAGTGTATTTTGATGAATAAAAAAAAGGATGTCGTTTCTATCCCTAACGCGCTTACTCAATCTCAATAAAACTACATTAAAAATATAATTTTAAAAATTAGTGAATTCGCGGCATTTTAAGATAATCTTTATTTCCATATATCTTTTTAATTCGAACAATAATTTTATCTTGAAAAAACTACCTTTGCATTTTTAATTGCAAAAATCCTGCAAGGTTTATTTGATCTTGTAGGTATAAAATTGACGCAAAAGATACCTACAAGGTTTTAAAAAACTTGCAGGATTAATAAATTGCAGAGTTTCGTAAAATGGATAAAAAAACACAAGACTTAGTAGATCAAGGAATAATGCTTCCGTTAATGGAAGAATTTTACACAATACAGGGTGAAGGTTCTCATACAGGAACTGCTGCTTATTTTATTAGAGTTGGTGGTTGTGATGTGGGCTGTCATTGGTGTGATGTAAAGGAAAGTTGGAATGCAGATTTGCATCCGCCAACTTTAGCAGATACGATTGTGCACAACGTAAAAAAATACGCGAATACTGTTGTTATTACTGGTGGTGAGCCTTTAATGTGGTCTATGGATTATATAACTGAATTGCTTCAAGAGAATCATATAAAAACACATATAGAAACTTCTGGAGCCTATTCTTTCTCTGGAAAATGGGATTGGTTTTGTTTGTCGCCAAAGAAAACAAAATTGCCTTTAACAGAAAATTACAGAGAGGCAGACGAATTAAAAATGATTATCCATAACAAATCGGACTTTGATTTTGCGGAACAGGAAGCTGCTAAAGTAGGTAAGAAATGTCAGCTTTTTTTACAACCAGAATGGAGTAAAAAAGAAAAAATGACTGAGCAAATAGTTGATTATGTAATGAAAAATCCGAAATGGAAAATTTCTTTACAAACGCATAAATATTTAAATATTCCTTAATTTTTTTAGTTAGAGCTATTCACTGCCTTTGCTAATCGCTTTTTTTTAATTAATTTATTTCAGCATCTTAGCTTTTTAAAGAGTAAGTTTATTATTGTAACAAATACTCAATAGAGTTCAATCTAAAAAAGAGCTTAAAAAAACCGCTCTCCTGAAACTTCGGGATTGAGCTGTAAGTGGTTATAAACTGTTAGCTTTCTTTAACTTTTCTATCTATCAAAGTACAAATTCTCTCGAACTGTTCTTGTATTCCCATGTCCGAATTATCTATTTCTATGGCATCATCTGCTTTTAATAATGGAGAATCTTCTCTTGTTGAATCTATTCTGTCTCTTTCTTTCACATTAAAAAGTATGTCTTTAAAAGAAACGTTGTCTCCTCTATCAATTAATTCTTTGTAGCGTCTTGTAGCTCTTTTATCTGCAGAAGCTGTCATAAATAATTTTAATTCAGCATTTGGAAAAACAACAGTTCCAATATCTCTCCCATCCATTACAACACCACTTTTATTGCCCATTTTATGCTGTTCTGCCACTAATTTTTTTCTTACTTCAGATATTGTGGCTACTTTGCTTACTAATTGAGAAATTGCTAAAGTTCTAATTTCTTTCTCCACATTTTTGCCATTTAGAAACATTTCTGCAAAACCTAATTTCTCATTAAATTTAAAAGAGAGTGAAATTTCTTTTAATTTAGAAATTAATTTTTCCTCATATAAGAATTCTTTACCTACAAAATTATTTTGTTTCGCAAATAGTGTAACAGCTCTGTACATCGCTCCACTATCAACATAAATATAATTGTACTTTTTTGCAATTAATTTAGCAATCGTACTTTTTCCTGTTGATGAAAAACCATCAATTGCAATAGTAATTTTTTTACGCATAATAATTATCTTCTTCTTTGACTGTTTAAATCTATTTCTAAGCTAAATGTACTAGTATTTGTTGCTGAATGATATTTAGAATATGCATAATTTAATTTGAATCTATTCATTTTAACACCAAAACCAACTGAAATTCCACTAAAAGTTCTAACATTTTGTAATTTTAATTCTGCAGATCTTCTAAAATTGTAACCCAACCTCAAATTTATAAGACTTTCTGGAAATAATTCTGCACCTATAACTAAATGTCTAACAGCATTCTCTAAAAAATCAACATTTTCTTCGGTCACATTACCCTCTAAATCCGTTGATTGATCTGAAGGATTTGCTACAGAAATATTCCATTGTTGTAAATTATTAATAGTTCCATACCATTTCAAAGGTACATATTTCAATTTATAAGAACCTCCTAATGCAACAGAAAAAGGTAATTTTTCAATTTGTCCGTTAAAAGATTTTATTTGAGTTCCAATGTTTCTTGCCACTAAAGTAAAAGAAAACGATTTATATGGGCTATAATATAAAATTCCGATATCTGTAGCAATTCCAACAGAAGAAAAATTACTTATGTTTGAATTAATCAATTTAAGATTAGCTCCTATATAAAAATTTGTATATGGCAAATTATAAGAATAACCGACAGATATAGCAATATCATTAGCATTAAAAACACCTGTTTCATTTCCTTGTTCATCTGCTCCAATTAAAGATCCATAATTTAAATATTTAATACTTCCTTGAATAGTTCCGAATCTTTTTGAAATTTCTCTAGCATAAGAAACAGATCCTACATTTATACCAGCTAAGTAACTAGAATAGTTTGCCGAAAATTGATTATCAAGTTCGGCATTTATAGTGGCAGGATTCCAAATAGGTTGATTTACATCATCCAATAAAGTTAAAACTTCACTTCCCAAAGCGATTTGTCTTGCAGAAGTAGATAAATTTAAAAACTGGTAAACATTCTCTCCTCCAACTTGCGCATTAATAGTTGTTAAAAAAACGAAGAAAAAAAATAAACATTTAATAAATTTCATATATCTATAAATAAACGAAGTATCATATCAATAACGAAAATAAATATTAATATTTTATAATAAGGAATATATATATCTTAAATTAA